>CAZHIV010000563.1:0-7704 GCA_964532675.1 uncultured Planctomycetaceae bacterium | reverse complement strand
CCGCAACGGGGCGGGCAAATCGACGCTTTGCCGCGTGCTGCTCGGCGATGAAGAGCTCGATGCGGGCGACGTCGTCCGCGGTCGCCAGCTGCGGGTTGGCTACCTGCGGCAACACGATCCGTTTCAGCCGGGCGAAAACGTGCGCGAGTTCCTCATGCGCGACAGCGGCCAGCCCGATTGGCGCTGCGGCGAGGTGGCCTGGCAGTTCCAATTCCCGGATGCGATGCTCGATCGGCCGGTGCGCGAGCTTTCCGGCGGCTGGCAGACGCGCACCAAGCTGGCCGCCCTGCTCCTGCACGACCCGAACCTGTTAGTCCTCGACGAGCCGACCAACTTCCTCGACCTCCGCACGCAGATGCTGCTCGAGCATTTCCTGCTAAACTTCCGCGGCGGCTGCCTGATCGTTTCCCACGACCGCGAATTCCTCAAGCGTACGTGCAGCCACACGCTGGAGCTCTCGCGCGGCCAGCTCACGATGTTTCCCGGCAACGTGGATGCGTACCTCGCCAATCTCGAAGAGCGCCGCGAGCACGACCGCCGCGTGAACGCCACCACGCTCACCAAGCGGCGGCAGCTCGAAACGTTCATCGCCAAGAACCGGGCCAACGCCAACACGGCCAGCCAGGCCCGCAGCAAGGCCAAGCAGCTCGAGCGGCTCGAGCTGATTCACATCGAAGGGCCCGAATCGAGCGTGCGGTTCCGCTTCCCGGAGATCGAGCCGCGCCAGGGCCCGGCCGCCCGCACCCGGCACCTGGCCGTCGGCTACCCAGACCATACCGTCGCCCGCGAGGTGCACGTCGAGATCGACCACGGCACGCGCGTCGGCGTGGTGGGCGACAACGGCCAGGGGAAGACGACCTTCCTGCGCACGCTGTGCGGCTCGCTGCCGCCCGTTTCCGGCGAAGTCACCTGGGGCTACGGCTGCCAGGTCGGCATCTACGCGCAGCACGTTTACACTACGCTCCCCGAAGCCAAGACGGTGCTCGAATACCTCGAATACGAATCCGCCCCCGGCACGACCACGCAGCAAATGAAAGACGTCGCCGGCAGCTTGCTCTTCAGCGGCGAGCTGGTGGAGAAGCGGATTCGCGTGCTGAGCGGCGGCGAGCGGGCCCGGCTCGTCCTCGCCGGCCTCCTCCTGCAAAAGCACAACGTCCTGGTGCTCGACGAGCCGGGCAACCACCTCGACGTCGAAAGTGTCGAAGCGCTGGCCGAGGCGCTGGAGCGCTACCGCGGCACGGTCGTCTTCACCAGCCACGACCGCCACTTCATGCACCGCGTGGCGACGCACGTCATCGAGGTCCGCGCCGGCCGGGTGGCCAGCTACCCCGGCAGCTACGACGAGTACGTCTACCGCATCCAAACCGAAATCGACACCGGCCTCCGCACAGCGCATGTTGTGCCCGGTCTCCCGACCGCCGCACATCCACCCACGCCGACCCCGCGTACGGCGAGCCCGCTTCAGCGGGCGGGCGAACCCGCCAACCCGCCCGCCAACGCCCCCCCCACCAACCGCAAACCCCGCGGCCGCGCCGACCACAACGCCCAGAAGAAACTAAAATCCGTCGAACGCAAAATCGCCCGCCTCGACGAAGAGAAACGCGCCCTCACCGAAAAACTCCTCACCACCACCGACCCCACCGAAGCCCAGCGCCTGCACACCCAACTCGCCGACGTCACTGCCCAGCTCGAACAGCTCGAAGAAGAGTGGCTCGAACTCTCCGCCGAGCTGGAAACGACCTAAGAACCTATTCCAGCAGCGTTGGTGTCCCCCTCTCGGCAGACGCTTCTGGGAGGATGAAAAAAGCGCCAGGAACCTTTTCGCTCTTCGCCGTCAGCTTCCCTCCGCGACGATGATCACGCGCGAGTGTTCGGGCAATTGGATCGCCGGATCGGCCGGGCGGACCAGGCCGTTTTCGACAATCCCGGCCGAGACTGTATCACTACCCGCTGAGTACCAATTATGGCCCTACCCTGTATGCTTGCTGTCGCCGGCCGTACCAGCGATAATCCAGCCATGAGCATCCCGCAGGACCAACTATTCGACTTTGCCCTTTCGCTGCCGCAGGCCGAGCGGGCCGATCTCGCGTTTCAACTGTTGCAGAGCTTGGCACCACCCGGCGACGAGATCACCGACGACGAATTTGCCGCTGAGCTCCACGAGCGAATCGCCGCACACCGACGCGGCGAACTCCAGAGCTTCAGCCGGGAGGAAACCCGCGCCATCGTGCAAGATCGCCTGTCGCAGGAACGCGCGAAGTGAAGGTCCGCGTCCTCTCTCCGGCGCTCGATGAAATCTCCGAAGCGGCGCTGTGGTTTGATTCCCATCGGCCCGGCCTGGGCGAGGAGTTCTGGACTGCTGTCGATACGGTGCTGGCGCGAATCGAAGAGAATCCGCTCGGATTCGGACGAAGCGACCTCGCCACACCTGAACTCGACATTCGCTTTGCTATCCTCCGAAGGTTCAACTACGTAATCCACTTCCTCGCCGAACCGGACCAAGCGCAAATTGTCTCGATTGCGCATGGAGCGCGCCGGCCGGGGTACTGGCTGCGCCGTATCAAGAAGTAAGCGGCGTTTGTGCCTGCCATGAACTCCGCCCACGAGCATTTAATTCGGCGATTGCGATTCGGATACAGAGAATAGGTATCAGAGTATCAGGACTATTCTTCGGCCCGGAATACGTTCTGACCTATCCTGAACACCTGCCTCCCTGGACAAGGGCCGTCAATACGGGTTTCAATGGCATCCCGCCGACTCAGCCCCAATTCCTCCCCCCGTCCACGCACGCGTGTCC
Source organism: uncultured Planctomycetaceae bacterium (assembly GCA_964532675.1). Taxonomy (GTDB): domain Bacteria; phylum Planctomycetota; class Planctomycetia; order Pirellulales; family Lacipirellulaceae; genus JABDGM01. Next base: position 4,907 of record CAZHIV010000563.1, on the reverse strand, counting down.
CTTTCCGCATCGAGGCCATCTCAGGCTCAGGAGAAGTCCGTATGACCGTGAGACCGCGCCAAATACGATTTGGTCTGCCGATCGCAACCACGTGCCTCGCTTGCCTTCTGGGCACGTTGTCATCAGCGGCCCGCGCCGACGAGCCTGGCGACGAGGGTTTCGTGCCGCTGTTCAACGGCAAAAATTTGTCCGGATGGCAGACGACGGGCAACTGGGTTTACGAGTCGGGCGGCGCGGTGGCGCTGAAACCGAAATCTCGAAGGCGACGCCTGTTTCCAGACTACAAGTCGTTTCTCTGGACCGATTCAACGTACGACGATTTCGTCTTGGACCTGGAGTTCAAAGTCGGCAAAGGCGGCAGCAGCGGCGTGTTCCTGCGAAGCTCATCCCCGCGACGCTACGTCCAGGCGCAGATCCGCGACTCCCACGGCAAGGGTCCGCTCGGGGACCGCACGGCCGGCGCCGTCGTTGGCGTGGCGGCGCCCAGGAAGAACATGGCGAAACCGGCCGGCCAGTGGAATCGCATGATCATCACCTGCGACCGGGATCGCATGCAGGTCGAGCTCAACGGCGAAGAAGTGATCGACATCGACCTCAGCGACTCGCCGGAAACGCGATCCCTACGCTCCGGCCGGATCGGCCTCGAAAATGCAAGTAATCCGGTGGCCTTCCGCAACGTGAGAATCAAGGAGCTGTAGCAGAGACTCACGCAGAGGCGCGGAGGCCGCAGGGAAATACAGCAGAATGATTGGGCGAGACCCGCGTGGTACACTAATTTTCGCTAATCGACGCTAATGAAGGTTTAGTGCCAATTAGTGGAGATTAGCGTTCCAACTCCGCGTTCTCTGCGCCTCGGCATGAGATAGCATAGCGATCCTTCCGCGCGGCCAGAAATAATCGTGGAATGTGGCCACCCGTTCTGCTAGATTGCGCGCACGCCGCACCGCGGTGTTCGCTCTTTGACATCTTGGAAGGAAGCCGTTGGCTGTTTGACCTCAGCCGTCAGCAGGCCGGCATGCTGCGCTGGGCCTGCGCGCAACGCCAGCTTGCGCAAAGTTGCGCGCGAATCTCGCAACAGAACCCACGGACGGCGTGACGCCTTCGGCGCCTTCGGAGGTTTTCGTATGGTCTCAATTTGAGATCAACGGGTTCGACGAACCGCTACCAGTGCCATGACGCAGCACAGCGCCACGCGAGCACCGCACACAGCGAAGGCAGCAATGCAATCAATCGCCGCCGCGAGTGAAAAGCAACAAAAGCGAGAGTAGTCCGGGAGGGATTCGAACCCCCGACCAAGGGATTATGAGTCCCCTGCTCTAACCGCTGAGCTACCGGACCGAAAGTGCTAAAAACAAGCCTATTGAAAGCCACAAGTGACACCCGGCAGTTGACGCTGCCGGGTGTCGGACACCACCTAATCCTTAGATCAAGAGGTAGTGCCGTGGCCCATTCTACTCGACCGGCGAAGCCGAAGAAATCGCCCGAATACTTTCCACTGTTCAGGCACCAACGCGGCTACTGGTGCAAAAAGTTTCGGCAGCGGATCCATTATTTCGGCAAGATTGCCGACGATCCCAAGGGCGAGCGGGCGCTGCAACAGTGGCTCGATCAGCGGGATGATCTTCTCGCCGGGCGTACACCCCGCAGTACACCCGATGGTCGGCCTGTACCGGGAACGGATCTCCAAAGCCTATCTCTACGAGCTACAGGGTAGGCTACTGCCGAGCGTAACGCGGCGTGCTTTGCATTGACGAGGCATAGCCCCTCGCGGATGCCGCTCTCGCGCAAGCTACTCTCCACCTGCGGCGTGATGTTGACGAACTCCATCCGCTCGGGAACTTGGAACCAAAGCTCTTGGCGATACGACTTCACGCGGCGGCCTTTCGGAAAAACGGCGGGGGATATCGGATTCGCGGGCCCCGAAATTATGATATCGCACAAAAAAATATCGTAATCGCTCCAGCGGCCGGCCGATTGCTGGACCCCATCCGCTCAGCCGACTAGACTGCAAGCGGCCGGGCGCAATTCTAAATTGGGGGCTTTCAGGGCACGCCCGCTTATCTTGGGAATCGCGCCGCGCGGTGGCAAGTCCAAATGCCGCCGTGCACGGCGACAGTGCCTGGGCGCGGGGGCGGAGGAACAGAGGCGGATTGATGCAGCGAAGTGTCGCACTATCGCTTTTTCGGACGGTTTTTGCGGCGCCGGTTTGGCCTCTTCTTGCGTCGTGCGTCGCGTGCAGCGTCGCGTCCGCCCAGACGACGCTCACCGCCAGTGCGTTGGCCCTCCAATCCAACGGCTCGGCGAGCGGGAACGACTGGAGGCTGGATGAAAACGGCTACGTCGGCACGTACATCACCTTGGCTGCTCCGGGCGACGTGACGATCGGCGTGCAGGCGTCGGGTCAGGGAGGCGGCGGCCCGGCGCCGCACATGAACGTCGTCGTCGGCGATCGGCGGGCCGGATTCGACGTCGCCCCGCAGTTCAGCTCGTACCAGCACACGTTTTCCCTGCCGGCCGGCACGCACTTTGTTCGCACCGAATTCACGAACGACTTTGTGAGCGATGCGATTCCGGCGAGCTCGCGCAGCCTTACCGTGCGAGACCTGAGCGTCACCGGGGCCGGCGTCTCCAACGTGAACGACGACGACAATGCCCTGGCCGCCGCGGATACCTACATCCAATATGGCCGCCGGGGACCGATGCGCCTCGCGCTCGTCGGCGCCGAGCCCGGCTCGCAGGTCGATGTCCGGCTCGCGCGGCATGCCTTCAATTGGGGCGCCAACATGCACGGCACGAACACGGCCCTATTGTCCAACTCGCAATACACGAACTTCTTCAAGTCGCACTTCAACATGGTAGTTCCCTCCCGCGCGGGGAAGTGGAACAACAACGAGTCGCAGCGCGATGTGGTCACCAGCGTGACCAACGGCTACGTCGACGCGATGCTCGACTTTGCCGAGGCGAACGGCCTCCGCGCACGCCTGCACAACTTGATCTGGGCCAACAGCCCCAGCGCCGAGCAGCCGTCCTGGGCACTCGATATGCTGAACAATCCGGCCGCGATCGACCTGGCGACCGGCAAAACAAACCTGGAAGCCCTGCGCGATGAGATCAGCGAGCGGATCGACTACTACATCGGCGACGGCCCCGGCGGTTTCGCCGAACTTTCGCTACGGTATCAGGAAGTCGACATCTACAACGAGAGCTGGCACACGGGCGCAAACACGCCTGGCAGCAGCGCAAACTACTGGGACCGGTACAACGCGGCCGGCATCGCGAGCATTTATGAAGAAGCCGCCCAGGCGGCGGCCAACGCGGGGTCCAACGCCAGGATGTTCACCAACGAGTACAACGTGTTCAACTGGGGCGACCCGTACGCCAACTGGTACCGCGAGCACATCGAAGAAATACAAAACGCCGACGGCGATCCCGCCAACGGCCCTGTACAAGGCATCGGCATTCAGGCGTACCTCGGCTCCGGCGGCGGAGGACTGCAGCCGGTCCGCGTGCAGCAAGCGATGCAGACGCTGAGCGTTTTGGGGCTGCCCCAGTCCCTCACCGAGTTCGGTGTATCGGACTCGGTCACCGATCCGCTCGTGGCCAAAGACTACGTGAATCAGCTCATGCGAATGGTCTTTGGCCATCCGGATATGAACACGTTCATGTACTGGGGCTTCTGGGGAGGCGCGACAAGTCAATCCGCCCAGGGGGCCTCGATCCTGGCGAACGCGAACTGGACTCTGACCGATATCGGCCGGATGTATGAGGACATGCTCGGCATTCAGGACTGGGACGGCGATCCCACCAACGGATGGACGACGAACCTCACGCTCGAGGTCGGGCCCGACGGCACCATCGACTTCACCGGCTTCTACGGCGACTACGAGATCACGATCGGCGGCACGACGTACGACTTGCTGCTGGAAAAGGGAGACACATTGCACTCGATCGTCGTCGCGCCGGGCGATTATAACGCCGACGGCGTCGTCGATGCGGCGGACTACATCGTGTGGCGAAGAGCGATGGCCGTGCCGGGAGACTTGCGGGCCGATGGGAATGGGGACGAGATCGTCGACGCCGACGACCTTGAAATCTGGCGATCGCTTTTTGGCACGACCTACGCCGGCAATGGGGCCGCGGCGGGAGTGCCCGAGCCAGCGAGTGCGGGGTTGATGCTGCTGGCGATTGGTGTTGTGTGGATCGCTCGCCCCAACCGGCATGGTTTGGCTACACAACAATTGCAATGAGCCGTCCGGAACAAAACCTGTAGGGAACGGCCTCTGTGCCGTTCTATCGGCCCAACGTGCAAGCCGGAACGCCGCGGAGGGCGTTCCCTACAGCTTCACGTCGTTCGATTAATTTCGAGACTACTTCAGCGAGCTTGCCTTTTCGGCGGTGGGGAACGAATCGGGAACCGGGATGGTCACCTTGCCGGTAGCGGCCCATTCAGTGCCGCGCTGCAGCGTGGTCATAAAGCCGACGCAGTCCATCGAGTAATCGGCGTGGCCGAGCACCGTGTGGAAGATGCGGCCGCTGCCGTATTCGAGCGTCATCAGGATGGGCTCGTGCCGGCCGGTGCCGTCGTACTCGGGCGAGGAATACGCGGTGGCGAGGATGTGCATATCCTCGGCCGGGCCGCGGAGGCTGTCGTATAGTTCGTCCTTCGTGTGCATCCACAGGGGCGGCAGACCGCGCGTGATGGGATGGTCGGCGTCGCGCGTGCGGACGGCGAATTCATGCTGCGGGCCGTGGTGGCCGCCGCCGCCGGGCGCGGTGTCCCGCTTCAGCGTGCCGGACTCATCGAGGTACACGTAGGGCCCGGCCGCTTCGGTGCGTCCGCCCCAGCCGCCGAGGCCGATCATGCGGTTGTACGCTTCCCAATCCGGAAAGGCGTTGTTGGCGGCATG
>CAZHIV010000562.1:0-8599 GCA_964532675.1 uncultured Planctomycetaceae bacterium | reverse complement strand
ACGGCGTGACGGGCAAAGAAATTCGTAGCGGTAGTAAACATCAGGGGCTCCGCAGGTGTCGAAGAGAGTTGAACGGTTCTTTCGAGCGCGGCCGGAGGAGACCGCCGGTCGTGCTGGTTGCACGGCCGGGTGGGCGACGTGGATTCGCGCTCGCAAGCGTCACTTAACTTCGACAGCCCCGCGGGGCACACTTCAATGCCGAGTCATCCTACCGCAGAGCTTCGCGGTCTAGAATCCTCGTTTTGCCCGGCAGTTCCGCTGTGACGGGCAAAACAGGAGGGACTGCCCATCAAATGAAAGCAGCCGGAGCAACATGGAACCGTTGGGCAAGGATGCGCACCTGGTGGACGGTGAACTCCAGCTGACCGGCGAGACATCGCTCGACCGTACTGGGCGAGCCCAGTTCCGGCAGGTCGGAGGGCTCGAGTTCGTGTTCTTCCATGAGGAACTGGAGCAGCTCGGGCCCGCTGGCTCGCGGCACGGCATGGTGCTGCTCTTCGTAGGTATGGACGAGGGTGCCGAGCGTATCGAGGAGGCTGTAAAGAGGATGCTTTTCGTTCGTGCCGATTTCATCCAGGAGCACGTTCAGGCGCTCCACGGCCGCATTATACTCGTCTTCGTTTCGGAGCGAGAGGAGCGGCGCGATGGGCGTCCAATGCGTCGCGATCTCGGATAGTTGGGCGGTCATCTCTTCCAAATTCCCTGGTCGTACTCGGCGTGGGTCAATACGTGACGGACATAGACCTTGTGCCGGTTGAAGTGGATGGAGGCGACCAACCGATACTTGTTGCCGCCAATGTTGAATACGGTTAAGTCGTCGACCAAATCGGCAGAGGGAAACGTGAAACGCAACGCGGCAAAGCTGTCAAATTCCGTTGCCGCCATCAGGGTGTACCAGCGACGAAGCGGCTGCTCGCTATCCGCGTGTTTATCCCAAAAGGCGCGCAGGGCTTTGCGGGAAATGACGTGCATTTCCCTATCAATTATAGTTCGAGCGAGCGGCAGATTGCAACGCGGCAATTAGCAGCGCGCCGGAATCGCTTTCGCCAAACGGAAAGTCGATCCGCTCGCCCCTACCGCGCACGGCAAGCGATCCGTAGAATCGCGTCTATCCACATGGCGAAGACCAATTACAAACAATCCGGCGTCGACCTGGACGTTTATGCGGAGTCGATGGCGCGGCTGCCGCGGCTGCTCAAACGCACGCATTCGCCGCGGGTGCTGCCGGCGGAGGGCGGGTTTGCCGGGTTGTTTCAGCTCGATTTCACGGGCGGACTGTTCGCGCGGCGGTATCAAGACCCCGTGCTGGTGGCGGGCACCGATGGCGTGGGCACCAAGCTGAAAGTGGCCCAGCGAGCCGGCGTTCACAAAACGGTCGGTATCGACCTGGTGGCGATGTGCGTCAACGACGTGCTCTGCTGCGGCGCCGAGCCGCTGTTCTATTTGGATTACGTCGCAATGGGACGCGACGATCCCGCCCTTTTGGAGGCCATTGTCTCCGGCATCAGCGACGGCTGCCTGGCGAGCGACATGGCACTCATCGGCGGCGAGACGGCCATCATGCCGGATATGTACAACGAAGGCGATTACGACCTGGCCGGGTTTTGCGTGGGCGTCGTCGAGCGGCAAAAAGTGCTCGATGGATCCGCCATCGTGCCGGGCGATACGGTGCTGGGCGTCGCCTCCAGCGGGTTGCACTCGAACGGCTTTAGCCTGGTGCGGAAGATTGTGTTCGAGAAGGCGGGGCTGGATGTGGGGGATCGGGTGCCACAAGAGTTCGTGGGAGCGGTCTCCGACCGCGAATCGGCGTCGGAGACGCCTCCCACAGTCGGCGAAGTGCTGCTCACGCCGACGACGATTTATGCCCGCGCGGTGCGCAGCGTGCTGGGCTACTACAAAGTGAAAGGCGTGGTGCACGGCATCGCGCACATCACGGGCGGGGGACTGCACGAGAACCTGGCCCGCATCCTGCCGGCGGGCGCGGGCATCACGATCGACCGCGGCAGCTGGCCGGTGCCGCCGGTGTTCCCGTGGTTGCAAGAGCTGGGCGGCGTCGACGAGCCGGAGATGCACCGCGTATTCAACATGGGCGTCGGGCTGGTGCTGGTGGTGAGCCCGTACTACGCAGAGAGCATCCAGCAGCAGCTCGCCGCGTGCGGCTTGGCAAGCTGGCCGATCGGGCGGGCGGTGGAGGGCGAGCAGCGCGTGTGCTGGTCATGAGGGATGGTGACCGCGGATCGAGCAGTGCGGCCGGTGCGTAACCATTTTTGGCTGGTTACGCACCTTTCTGAGGCAAATCGAGGCCACGCATCCGCCTGAGGGTGCTTGGCACCTTTCTTGCTAGGAGTGCTAGAGGTAAACGAGGGGCCGCGGCCCCTTCACTCTTCACTTCCCTAAAATCAGGAGGGCACCATGCGAGAAATCATCCGAAACGATTTATTGTGGCGAGACGTTGTCCCATTGGCGGCATTTGCGGGCATCGTCCTTGTGCTGTTCCTCATCGCCCTGTTCACGAGCACCGAAAACCTGGGCGGCGCGGAAGTGGCGGTGAGCTGGACCATGCGGCTCGTGGGCGCGCTGATGGCCGTTCTGGCCGCGTTCGGCCTGTTCTGGCGAGCCATGAATGGCGAGCGGCTCGATCTTCAGTTCGGGTTTGTCCTCGCGTTGCTGGCCGGTTTGTTGTTGATTGGCGTCCATTGGTCGCTGGCGATCGCCCTGGGCTTGATTGGCGTGGCGCTGATTGTGCGAGAGATTTGGACTGGCTTCTACCGCGGCGCTCCGGGCTCGGACGTGGACACGCGGTATTCGACCGCACCTGCCGATAGAACTTGACAACACCTAAGGCTTACGCCCACGGCTAAGTGATGGCGCCGCTGCGCGGCTGGGGCATATTGTAGGGAACGCCGCGCTCAGTTCATCGGCGGGGCGAGAGTGGCGGCTTCGGCGACGGAGCTGCGGCGGATGGGGCGACCATTGGCGCGATCTAGCGCTTCGACCAGGCCCTTCTGCGTGTAGCCGCCTTGGAAGATGATCGGGTGGAACGGCGCGTCGCCCGGAAAAATGGCGATCACCGGCACGCCGTTGGCGCCGAGACCTTTGAGCGTGCGGTCGATCTCTGGCGGATAGTGCGTGAAATCGGCGTACATCGTGACGACGTCCGATTCGGCGATGGCCCGCTCGACCGGCTCGGTGTGCAGCACGGTTTGCTCCAATACTTTGCAGTTGAAGCACCAGTCGGCCGAGAAGTCGACGAGTACGGTTCGACCGTCGTCGACGGCAAGCTGCTTGAGTCGCTCCAGCGAGAAGGGCTGCCAGGGTCCGTCGAAGGCGACCGGGGCGGCGAGGCGGCCGGCGAATCGTGGCTGCATCACGTCGCGATAGAGCCAGCCGAACGACACGGCCACGAACGCCAGGATGACCGCGGCCGCGTAGGCCCAGGCCCGCAGTCGGTCGCGAATTTCGGCGGTCAGCGGCGTGCGGCCGACAATCCAGCAGGCGGCGCCCACGCCCATCAGCAGCGCGACGGTCGGCACGACGGCGGCCGGCTCGACGAACGAGAGAATGAACACGACGGTCGCCAGCAGCACGAAGCCGCTCACTTGCTTGAAGGTTTCCATCCACGCGCCCGGCTTGGGCAGAAACCGCAGCAGCTCGGGATAAACGCCGACGAGCAAGTAGGGGCTGGCCATGCCGAGGCCGAGGCTGGCGAAGACGACAAGCGTGGTGGCGAGCGACTGCGTGACGGCCCAGGCAACCGCGGCGGCCATGAACGGCGCAGTGCAAGGCGTGGCGAGCACCGTGGTGACGACGCCTTTCAGGAACGCGCCGAGCGGTCCCTCTTGAGCGGCGGCCTCTTGAACCGAACCGCTGCCGAAAAAGCCGGGGATCGGCACTTCCCATAAGCCCAAGAGGCTCAGCGCCATCGCGAACACCACCGCGGCGATCGTGACATTGAACGGCGTGCTGCCGAACTGGCCGCCCCAGGAAAGGCCGATCCAGGCGGCCAATACGCCGAGCAACAGGAACACCGAGACGATGCCCCCGGCGTACCACAGGTTGAGCACCAGCGCGTGGGCGCGGCTCTTGCCGGCCTGTTCGACAAAGCTCATCACCTTGAGTCCGATTACCGGCAGGACGCACGGCATGAGGTTGAGGATCAGTCCGCCGACGAACGCCAGGGCGACGTAGTAGGCGAGCGTGCCGCCGGTGTCTTCGACCTGGACCAGCGAAAGATCGTATAGATCGGCGGAGCGCAGGACCGGGGCCTCGTCCTCAGCGCGCTGCGCGTCCCGTGCCGTCAATGCGTCCGACTTGCCTTCGAGAAAGTCGGCGAACGTGGCGGCGGCCCTGGCGACTCCGCTGTAGCCGTCGGCCGGCGCAAACGCCACCGGGGCCGCCGAATCGGGCGTATCGTCGCCGACCGTCAGCGTGGTTTCAAAACGCAGCGCCTGCGGCAGCTCGCAAATGTTGTTGCCGCCGGCGCCGTATTCACAGGCCTGGTAGCCGAGCAGGCCCTGGATCGGATACTCGCCGGGGGGCGCATTGCGGGGCACGTCGACGCGCAGCCGCCAGGTGGCGGTGCCTTCGTGATAGTGCATGCGGCCGAATTGCGGCACCGAGTCGTCGACGTTTACCCGCGCCTCGGTAGCCGCGCGGTGGGGCACCAGGCCCGAGGCGCTTTGAATCGCAATGAGCACCGGCTTGGTGCCGACGCGCTCGTCGCGGTCGGCCAGCGCGTAAACTCGGCCGCCCGGCGGCAGCGTGGCCGTGAGCTCGATGTGCGCCGACTCGCCGGGGCGAACTGCCGCGGGGACGAGTCGGCCGTTGAATTTCACGGCCGACGATTGGGGCTGGTATTGGCCGCTTGCGGATTGCCCAACGGGCGGTGAGCCGCCGGGCTTGTCCCGGCGGGATAAACCCGCCGGCTCGCGAAGTGGTGAACCAGCTTCCAGCTCGTTCGTAATCGCCGTTGGGATTTCGCCATTTTTCGCCAATCGGGCGGTGAATTGTTTTTCGACCGGTTCGCAGGTCCCGCCCGTCTCGCAGACTTCGGCGTTGACGGTGCCCTCGATTTCGACCGAGCTCGCGTCGACGCCGGCGGTGAGCTCGAGCGGCGCGTACCAGGTAACTTCGCCCTCGTGCTCCTGGATCTCGAGTCCTTTCCACACGGGCCCCTGCTCGACGCGCGAGTGCGGCTCCGGATGGGCGCGAAACGGGCCGAGCAGCCGGTAATCGCTGGAGGGCTCTAGTTCGATTCGGGTGGGAAGCGGGCCGCCGCGGGGCTGCGTGAGCGAGTAGATGTGCTTGCGCGGCGCCACGTTGGCCGAGACGGCCAGCACGGCGGGCCGCTCGTTCGTTGCGGGGATCAGCCTCGCTGAAACAGTGACCGGCTCGCCCAGCAAATTGTCGCCGAAGGAGTCGAACTGTCCGACGATGCTCTCGCCCGGTTGGCCGAAGGGCAGAAACGGCTCGTCCGCCGTTTGGGCCACGGCGCTCGCAGCCCAAACGATCATGCAACCAGCACTGACGAAGATGACTAAACGACGCACGTGGCGGGTTCCTTGGAAGGTGGGCTCGGCCGCGGGGCCGAACGCGGACCAGATTGCATCCTTGCAACGGTGCTGAGCAGCTGGGGAGGGTCCTCGAATTCTACTCATTTGGCCGGCGCCGGCCTACCCTGGAAAGGCCTTGAGTATTGGCCGAAATGTCGCCCTCTCGCTCCGCGAGAGGATTATCATCTCGCGGAGCGAGATGCCTAGAACCGGTTTCATAATTAGTGGCACCGGCTGCATTAGTGGCACCGGCCGCTAGCCGGTGTGGAGAAGTGCAAAACTGCGACACAGGCCAGCGGCCTGTGCCACTGAGCCGCAAGCATCGATGGTTTTGACACCGGTTCTACTAATTCGACCCAATACCAAATCGAGCGGGAATGTAGACCCTTCCCGCGTGCACCGGTAAATTGGCGTTAGCCGCGGACATCACTCATAACCACTGGGCGGAGATGCGATGCAACGGACCATCACATTCACGTTGAACGGTCAGCCACAAAGCGTGACGACCGATCCGGCCCGGCCGCTCTTGGACGTGCTGCGCGAGGACCTGGGACTCTTGGGGGCCAAGTTCGGCTGCGGCCAGCGGCAGTGTGGGGCGTGCACGGTGCTCGTGAACGGCCGGCCCACGTTCTCGTGCTCCACCCGCGTCGCCACGGCCAACAACCGCACGGTCGAAACGATCGAAGGCCTCTCGGACGGCGAGACGCTCCACCCGCTGCAGGAAGCTTTTCTGGCCGAAAGCGCGTTCCAATGCGGTTACTGCACGACGGGCATGATCATGAACGCCCTCGCCCTGCTGCGCAATAAACCGAAGCCGACCGAGGACGAGATTCGCTCGGCAATGGACCGCAACATGTGCCGCTGCGGCACGCACCTGCGGATCATGCGGGCAGTGGAACGCGCGGCGGAGATGGGAGGGCAATCATGAAGCGGAGCATCGGACAAGGCGATAGGGAGACTCGGCGACAAGGAGAAGACCAAATTAGCCGCGACCCGGGCACCGCCCGAAGGGTGGTCGGGTCGCCGGCAATCCCGAACCCGGCACTGACCGATATCGACTACGACGAGCTGCTGGAGCCCGTGCGGTTCAGCTTCGCGCTGGATCGACGGAGCTTTGTGCAAGTGCTCGGAGCAGGCGTGCTGGTGACGGCCGTGGGCGTGCCGGCGATAGGGCAGCGGCGCGGGGGCCGGCGGGGCGGATTTAGCGGCGGAGCGCCGGCAACGCTCGCCGCGCGGTTCCATTTCGGCGACGACGGCTCGATCACGGTTCTCTCCGGCAAAGTCGACGGCGGACAAGGAGCACGCGTCGAGCTGGCGCAGGCCGCGGCCGAAGAGCTGCGCGTGCCGTTCGATCGCGTCCAAATGCTGCTGGCCGACACGGCCGTGGTGCCGAACGACGGCGGTTCGTGGGGCAGCCGCACAACGCCGGCTAACGTGCCGCCGATCCGTCAGGCGGCGGCCGCTATCCGCGAGTTAATGGTGCGCCACGCGGCCGAGACCTGGAACATCGAGCCGGCGGACGTCGAGGCGCGCGACGGCCGGCTCACGCACGCCGCGTCGAATCGTTCGCTCAGTTTTGCCGAGGTCGCTGGCGACGAAGCACTGGCAGAGAAGTTGGCCCAGCCGCCCGCTGCCGATACCGAGCTCACGCCGGTCGCAAAGTGGACGGTGTTGGGCACCGAGCAAGCGCCACCGACCGGGCGGGACAAGGTGCTCGGGCGGCACGCGTACCCGACGGACATCAAGCGCCCCGGCATGCTCTATGGCCGCGTGCTGCGGTCGCCCAAGTACCGCGCGAAGCTGGCGTCCGTCGACCTAGCGCCGGCTAAGGCGATGGACGGCGTCGTCGCGGTCGAGGACGGCCAGTTCGTCGGCGTCGCGGCGCCGACGTCGTTCGCAGCCGAGCAGGCGATTGAGGCGATTGCCAAGACGGCGAAGTGGGAGGAGGAGAGCATTCCTTCGAGCGACGAGTTGTACGACTACCTTCGCGAGCATGCCGACGGCGGCGTACCGGCGAACCCGTTTGCGGACGAGGCAGCGAAGGCGGCGAAGTCGCTGCGGGCGACGTACACGACGGCCTACGTGCAGCACGTGCCGCTCGAGCCTCGCACGGCCGTGGCCGAGTGGGAAAACGGAAAGCTGACCGTGTGGACCGCGACGCAAAACCCGTTCGGCGTGCGGGACGAGCTGCAGCGGGCACTTCGGTTGGGCGAGAGCGCCGTGCGCGTCGTCGTGCCCGACTTCGGCAGCGCGTACGGCGGCAAGCACACGGGCGAGTGCGCGGTCGAAGCGGCCCGGCTGGCGCAGGCGGCCAAGAAGCCGATCATGCTCCGCTGGACGCGCGAGGAGGAATTCACCTGGGCCTACTTCCGGCCGGCGGCGGTGATCGACGTCGCAGGCTCGCTCGACGACGGCGGGCGGCTCACGTCGTGGTGGCATCTCAACATCAACTCCGGCGGCAACTCGATCGAGTCGCCGTACCGCGTCGCGAAGAAGCAAGCTCGGGACATCGGTTCCCGGCCGCCGCTGCGGCATGGTGCGTACCGCGCGCTGGCCTCGACGGCCAACTCGTTTGCCCGCGAGTCGTTCATGGACGAGCTGGCGGCCGAGGCGGGGGCCGATCCGCTCGAGTTCCGGCTGGCGCACTTGGAGGACCGGCGTCTGCGGGCCGTTTTGGAGGAGGCGGCGAAGCGATTCGATTGGGCGAAGCGCGTGAAGCAAAAGGAGGCCAGTCGCGGCGTGGGCCTGGCCTGCAGCCTCGACAAGGGCTCGTACGTGGCCTGCTGCGCCGAAGTGGAGATCGACCGCACGCGCAACGAGATCCAGGTGCGGCACGTCTGCCAGGCGTTCGATTGCGGGCCGGTGCTGAATCCCGACAACCTGCGGAGCCAAGTGGAGGGGGCGATCATCCAGGGTCTCGGCCCGGCCCTGCGCGAGGAGATGCAGTTCGCCGACGGGGGAATCAATAATGCGACGTTCGTGCGCTACCGCGTGCCGCACTTCAAAGACGTGCCGACGATCGACGTGCACCTGATGGACCGGAAGGA
>CAZHIV010000561.1:0-14267 GCA_964532675.1 uncultured Planctomycetaceae bacterium | reverse complement strand
TTTGCAGGCTCTCCAAGTGCAGGTCCAAGGCCCCGCAGGCGTTGGCAAATGCGTCCGCCAAGGTATCCCCGCTCGTGATGATTTCCGGAAAATCCACGAACGTGACTGCACCATCCATCGCCCAATTTGAAACATTGATCGGCCCTGTCCGCCGATTCTTGAGTCTTGACAGCCGCCTCTCCCGATAGTATACGTGCGTATATATCCTGCATTGGGCCGACGGATTCGCAAACCGGCATTGGGGGCGACATCATCCGGAGCTCCGCGAGACGTGATCTCCACCTCTATCGAAAATCGCGACGGAGCGACGCTGGCCACGAATCTGCGTCGGCTGATGGCCCGCGAGGGGCTGACGTATGACGAAGTGGTGTCGGCCACGGGGCTCGACGAGCGAACGCTTCGCGCGCTCGTGCGCGGCACGTCGAACCCGCACGCCCGCACGCTGCACAGGCTGGCCCGCGGCCTGGGCGTTTCGATCGATGAGTTCTTTCGCCCGCCGGGACGGCTCGCGCCGCGGCGATTCGATCGGGCCACGAATTCGCTTATCGAAAGCGTCGTGGCCGGGCACCGGGAGACGTTCGAGAACTGGTCGGAAACCGAGTTCGACGAGCTTTACAGCCGCTTCGGCACCGGCGGCCAGTTGACCGAAGCAGGCGTGCTAACCGCCGCCGAAGCCATGAACGCCAAACGCGATGTGTGGCGGCAGGTTAGCGTCATCCTGGAAAGCGGCGAGGCCGAGCTGCTCAGCGAGTTCGTCGAAATGCTCTTCCGCCGCGCGACGGCGACAACCAATGGGTGGCTGGGGTCGAGCGAAGGGAGCCCCCAGTGCGCTGGGGGGTCGCTGCGCTCGACCCCAGCCACCCCGGCCACAGATCGCACGCCTCGGTGATTCACGAGATCCCTTCCGGCAGAAGGGGCCTACGGCGCCGAGCGCTTGATGGCGGTCGCCACCGGCAGCGCGTCGATGCGCTCGGATTGGGTTAGTTCCATGAACTGGTACAGATTGCCTTCCGAGTCGACGAAGGCTGAATTGTGGTCGAGTTGCAGTTGCTCACCCAGGATGATGCGATACGTCGACACCGTCGTAAGCGGATCGACGTCGTCCTCGACCACCTCGACCCGCTCCGGCTGGATGCGCGCCGGAACGGCCGTGCGGACCGACTTGCCGTCGACAAATTCCGGCCCGAAACCCAAGTTTTGCCACGTGCCCTGCTGCACCTCGATTCGATCCGTTAACTCGTACACGACGCGTAGATTGCGTCCCGTGCAGCGCAATCTCGTCCGCGCCCCTAGCTCGTCGACGGTCAGAATGGTCCAGCATTCGTCGAGGGAGTCGATGATCGCGTCCCCCAGCCGCGGCAGATCAAGCGCATCATCCCAGGGAAATTGCCAAACGACGTCGGTACGGGCCACGTGCCCCCCGCTCGGAACAACCTCCTCGGCATGCAAGGAATGCCGCCAGGCGGTCGGAACCGCGATCGTTTCCGCGCTATCGCGTCGCTTGAGCGTGATCGGCTCGCTGCCGTCGAGGATGGTTGCGAAATCGTTCTGTAGATTCAGTTGCACCGACATCAGGTGACTCCCTGAGAGCGGACTTCGAACGGTTCGTACTCGGCCAGCTTCTGATCGCACCAGTCAACCGTCCGCTGGAGCGACTCAGCGTACTCCTGCCAGTGGACCCGCTGACCGTCGAGCCAATACGTCGGCTTCGGGTCGGCCCGCAGCTCGTCGAGTAGCGACAGCGTCTGGCTGCGGATGGATTGAATTTGCTGAGCGTCGGTCATGTCGCGTGCCTCGTACTGGATGCTGGTTGCTAATCGGGGGCTAGCGCCCCGCGGCTGATCCGATTAGCCGGTACGCGATAGCGTCCGGTTTGTTCGGCTTGAAACTTAGATAACCCTCAATTGGAACCGGATGATCGATTTCTGACCGGCCGAGGGCGTGAGCTCGTAACGGACCTGGTATTGCGTTCCGGCTTTTGGAAACGCCTCATTCTGGCTGACGTTGATCTGATGGCGGAAGTTGTAGCCCGTGGCGTCGACCGTCCACAGGCCGCCCGTCTGCAGCGAGTCGTAGATTACGCTGCTGACGCTCAGCGCAACCGAGTCGTGGCCTGCCACGGCAACGACATTATCCGGCCGGCATGGGTCGAGCTCGAAAATGGAATACTCGATCTGGCTTACGCCCGATTGCTGAATGTACGCGCCGGCGCTGTCCACAATGCGGGCCATCAAAATGGCGGAGCCGTTCTTATACGCCGTTCCCAGAATATCGCTTGCTTGTGGCATTAGATGGATACCTCGCCGATTGGAACCGTCAAGCCAGATTCGACGCCCGCCGTCGTAGCGAAACCTCTCACCACGCTGCCGGCATCCGCCATCGCGGCGTCGGCACGAAAGGGGTTGAACGCAAAGGGATCGAACGATCGCACCAAGCCTTGGCTTCCGCCAGTGGGATAAAGCACGCGCGGATGCGCCGCACTGGCCGGGCTGCCCACTTCCGTCATCGCCGGCCCCGTACCGGGCCGATTCACTGGCCGGACCAAATCTTGATAGAGCACCAGGTTGGGCAGCCAACGTCCCAGGCTACGTGGCGAGAACCCCTTCGCGAGGGTTGCCGCTTCAGTGGCGCCCATGTTTTCCACACCGCTGCCGGCCCAGATCGCGGCTTCCGCCAAAGATCCTTTGAAATAGAGCATCGGCGTTCCAATACGGGACGCGGCGAGACACGTCTCCGCGATGCCCGCCGGCGAACACATTGTGCCGTTCGTTCCCACCCCGCCGCCGTCCAGCCAGACCTTCCGATCTGTGCTCGTGTACCATACGGCAAACGCGTGGTGCCAAGCGCCTGCCGAATAGGTGGCGGTCGTTCCCGCGGCGGCAAAGCTACTGCCATCGCGCGCTATCGCCAGGACTATCTTGGGCGATGGCAGGACATTTAACTCGAAGCGCTCTTCGCTGGGATACGGCCCAGTCAGCGATAGAATTGCGCCCGCCTGCGCGATCGCGGGATCGGCCCAGAACCAGCAACTCATCGCTATCGGCGGCACGGTCGCTGCAGCCGATGGCGCACAAAGTTGTTGCGAACTGCCGTTGAAGCTTCGCGCCATCTTATGCCTCTCGCAAGTGAACGGCCCACAGTTCCGCGTCGCCCGTCATCGTGTCGGCGGCGTTGTCCGCATCGCGGGTCACCTTCAGCCGGAGCGCGTCTCCGGCCGCCGGGTTGCCGGCGCTGGCGGCCGATACGGTCAGTGTCGTTTTGGTCAACGCGCCCGCCGACGCCGGTGCTGCCGTCGTCCCCGACGATGCGGCGCCGAAGTTATCGGCGTCAATGTCCGTCCCGCTCGTCGGCTCCAACGCGGCCAGCCAGCGCACATTGCCGCTCGTGGCGCTGGTGGAGGTCCAGTGCAGTTCTACGGTCAAGTCGCCACCGCCGTAGTGCGCCGGCAGAATGGACCCAAACAGCGCGGATTCATCCGCTGCGGCATCGAAACCCAGCACGGTGTGCCCGTTCCGCACGTCCAGGCTGGCGTAACCGCTGGCCGGCGGCAGCCCGGCCAGCGGTCCCCAGATCATCAGTGTGTCGCCCGTTGCCATGGAGTAGTTCCTGTGTCGAAATTAACTGCGCTTTCGTTGCTGAAAAACAAGAAGGGTGGCTGGGGCAGAGCAACGCGATGCCCCAGCGGCGTGCCGTCTGGGGCGGCGGGCACCCGGCAGCCGGTTTTGCCGGCTGCCGGGTCGGCCCCAGCCACCCTCGATTCGGCTCGACCAATGGTCGCGGCTTTATGATCAGCCCGTGTTCTTCACGACGTACCGCGGATTGATCACGGCCGCCGCGCCGCGCTCGCTGGCCTTGAACCGCAGCACGATGTCGTTGTTGAACTCCGCGTCGCTGCCGAGGGGGGCTTGCGTGACGGTGATCGGCCAGTTCTCCATGTAGGCGAATGCCCGGCGGAAGTCGCCCGCGAACCACCACTTCTTGGCGTCCGCCGCGGCCACGCCGGAGGCGACGATCCGCCGGTACGCCAGCCGGCTGTCGTGCACCCGGTAGCCCGAGAGCGGATTGGCCGCGACCGTGGCCGTATTCGAGCCGGCCGCCGTGAACGTCAGCTCGGCCGCCGAGAACACCCGGTGCGCCGCGTGCCGATAGGCCGGCATCACCAGCACCGTCGTGCCGCTTACCAGCACCGGCTCGCCGGTGCTTGGGTCCAGGATGTCGGCAAAGAGCTGTTCCGCTTTGTCGACGTTCGTCCAGTCAACCAACTCGTTCGCCGAGAGAGCGTTAATCCACGGCGTCGACGTCTGGTAAGTATCGTAGGACGCGCCCTTCCACTTGTAGTTGTTGGTCGCGCCGATCACCAGGTCGATCAGCCGCTTCTCCTTGTTGAGGCCGAGCACCTCGCCCACCTCGGCCGCACGGCTCAGGATAAGATGCGTGCGGTCGAAGAAGATTGCCTCCTTGGTCACCGGCACGATGAAACCGCGCTTGGTGGTCGAAGGCGTCTCGATGTAGTCCTCGCCGAACCCGAGGTGTGGATACGGCATGCCGGGGCCGACCGCGTCGACGGTGTCGCTGACCCGGCTGATGCCGGGGATTTTCTCGCCGTCCAGCCGCGTGGGAATGGTATCCACAAGCTTCGAGACGACGAACGCTTCCTGCAGATAAGCTTCGATGATCTTCGAATAAATCACCTGTCCGGTGATGTTGAGGAAGGCCGTTACGTCGACTCCGTCGCTGGATTCGAGCACGCTGACGCCGCCGGCGCTGCGCGGGTCGAGCATGCGGACCCATTCGCGGCCATCGGGAACCAGCGCCTCGGCCAGATCGCGGACGCTGAAGTCCTCTGGTTTGAGGTGCCCTTCGCGCAGCGCCTCCGAAAGATGGCTGACAGTTTGTTCGGCGCCGTCGAGGTCGTAGCGGCGCTTCAGTTCTCGGTATTTTAGGGTCATGGCTGGATGTTGCTCCTGTATTAGTAGGGGATGAATCGGGCTTCAGAGGATGCAGGATGCGGGATGCGGGGAGCAGGGAAAGAAACCATGACCGTCACCCCTGCCCCCCGCATCCTGCATCCTGCCCCCTTCTTTACAAAATCGTCTGCGTTCCGCCCTTGACGACGCTGCTGACGATGTCGACCAACGACCGAGTGCCGGCCGGGTTCAAGCGTTTCGCGCAACGGCCGATCGCGGCGTTGGCATTGGTCACCTTGGACACCGTCTGGTTCAACAGTGCGGTGCCGGCGGCGTTTTCATCGGGCCCCAGCAAGTCGCCGACTTCCAAGGTCGTGCTCAAGCAATCGAACTCGAACACGCCCGTCGTCGCCACGCGGATCGGCTGCGTCGAACCGTTTGCGGAAGCCTGCATCGCCACGCCTACGAAAGCATCGTGAAACAGTTGCTGGTTCGCCGATTCCGTGCCCTGGTCCGATTGGGAGGATGCCGGCCTCGCATCGTCGACGAGCTGCCAAAGCAGGTCGCCGATCTCGATCACGGTGCCCGAGTCGACCGCCATCATCACGGGATTCGTATCTCCGTAGCGCCATCGCATCGTGTTAGCCATCTATGCCTTCTCCTTGTCTGCTGGTTGAATGAGTGGGTGAATAAGTGACTGAGGTCTTTAATGGCCGCGGACGGCGGCGGCAAACTCCGCGGCGCTTCGGACCGGACTGCCGCTCGTCGCGGATGCAAGTCCGATCTGGTCGCGAGAGCGCGGGCGGCGATCGTGTGGCCGGTGCTGTCCGTTCCAGCGACACGCTGCCCGAACCAACTCGACCCGCTCCTCGATGAGCCGCCGCACGACCTGGTCGTCCGCAGCCTGTATTAGCGATTCGATGAATTCGGAACTAACGACACGTGAATCGGCGCCCTCGGAGCCCGGTAGGGGTAGATTGTGCTCCTGCAGCAGCTGACAAATCCGTTCGCGGCGGCTCGACGCCTCTTCGCGGGCGATCATTTCGTCGAGCCGAGCCTGCACCTCCTGAAGTTGTCGCTCGTAGGCCTCCTCGACCTCGCAGATCAGATCCGGCCGCAAGGAGCGCAGCTGCTCGAGCGTCAAAGCGTCAATCGCCGGCATCGAGTTGCCACTCTCTGGCTCTCCGTTCTTGACTCTTGGCTCTTGGCTACTTGGCTTTCGATCTTCCGCGTGCTCGTACAGACCGCTGGTCGTGGCCGGGTCGGCCACGAGGTCGATGCTTTGCACTTTGGTGATGGCCTCGACCACGGTTTCATCGCCGCTCTGCGTGGTGCGAGCCAGCACATTGTGCGACATGCCCACGTTCTGCGGCGCGTGCTCTGCATCCCAAACGAGTTGCTCGGAGAGCGCGTGCTTCGGATTGAAGTGGAGATTCCCGAACAGCCCTTCGCCGGCCCGGAATTGCACGCCGCGGACCACGCCCAACCGGTCCTGATAGTCGCGCGGCGAAAGCGGGTGGCCCTTGGGGTGGTTGATATTCACCTTCGCCCCCTCATACAAGCCGACCGCCTTGGTGAGGGCGTCCTCGCGATAACGGCGCCCGTTGCGCGACGCGAGGCCGAGCAGCTTCACGCCGCGAATAACGCCCTCGACCCGATCGACCCGCAGCCGTTGGCTCCCCGAATCCACGTATTCCTGCAGCATTTCGGACATGTGTTTTTCCCTCAGGCAATAAAAAAAGCCCACCGGAAGGCGAGTTGCCTTCAAGTGGGCTCGACTCGATACCCGCTCCGCTGACGCGGAAACGGGCTCAGTACGATACCGGTAACTTAGGTGTAAGTCGTTGGTGGTTAGTCGTTAGTCGTTATTTTGGGACGGATATTTTGCCACTTACGACTAACGCCTAACGCCTATCGACTACTTGATCATTCTATCAATCGCCACACGGATGTGCTGGATGCGACCGTCCTGCACGCTCAACGTGAGCCCCGCCTCGCCGTAAAAGCCGCGCCGCGAAGCGTCGGCCAGGAGCTGCGCCAGCGCCTGCTCGACGCGCTCGATCATATTCAATTGCGGCGTGGTTTGAACTCGTGTTTGAATCATGGCGTCACTATAGCAAATCGATCGAAAACTTCCACCGCAATTTTTGGCCACTTACTTTTTATTTCACCACAGAGGACACAGAGTTCACGCAGAGAGGCGATGAGAATCGCAGCCAACGGCGAATAGCAGGACTCACGTTACTGCAGCCCGTATCTTTCTCCGTGTCCTCGGTGTCCTCGGTGGTTATATTCAGCCTTCAACTCCGCGGTGAACAGCCATGTTCTTTTGTTCCTGGTCGTAGTCGAGTCCCAAGTGCTGACTCCAGGTCTGCGGGGATAGGACGCCGCTGTTGAAGACGATGCGATCGACCTTCGCTTGCTGCAATTGGTCGCGGACGTGTAGCGACGGTGGGATGATCTGGATTTCGATGCCCTCGCAATCGCCCGGCGGCAACGCGCCGGCGGCGATCGCGTTGTGCACGACTCGCCACATCACGGCCCGGTCCTGTTCGACGAGGCTCGCTTGCAGCCGCTCGAACATCTTCATGGCCGGCCCCTCGGCCACCATCGTCGACGCATAGTTCGAATTCGAAGCATCGGAGGTGAACATGAACTCGGGCATCACGAGCCGGGCGGCAATGGCTCGCAGCTCGGCCTGCAGCACGCCGATGAAACTCGATGCGTCGAGGCCGCGGGCCGGGAAGTCGTATTCCATGCCGGCCGGAGCGTCGAGGATGGTTCCCGGGCCGTATTGCGAGTAATGCCGGGTCCGGCCGTTGGCGCTGTCGGTCGCGGCGGCGTCGGCATCGGCAGCGACGAATTGCTCGATCCCGCTGCGGCTCGCGCCGCGGTGCTTGCGAATCAGCGCGATGGCCGACTGGATTTCGGCCACAACACTCATGTTTCGCAGCAGCCGCTCCGCCCGGCGCAGGTTCTTTCGCACCGGCACGTACAACGGCAGGCCGCGTTTCACGTTGAAGTCGACGTTCGCGCGGCGGTGCTGCACGTCGGCGGCATTCACGAATTCGCCGTCGACGTAATACCCAAGCACGGTTTCCACATCGTCGCCGTCGGTCTGAATACCGAAGCTCGCCGAATGGTCGCCTGCCAGTTCGCTAGGCGTGACGACCTGGTCCGGCTCGATGAAGCGGACCCTCGTGAGCCCGTCGCGGCCGGGGAAAAACCGCAGGAATACCTCGCCATCGCGATCGAGACGGCGAACAATCTCTTGTTGTCGAAGTTGCCAGCGGTTCTCCTGTTGGAATCGCTCAATCAGCTTTTGCACTTGGAGCGCCGCGTCGTTCGGCGCTTCCATTCCCTTGCAGACGCCGGCCCGGTAGCTGTGCCCCGGACCGACGATGTAACTGATGCGGTTTTCGTGGCCGTTGATGGCAAATTCGTTCGTGGCGGCCAGTCGACGGCATTGATTGCGAAGGTCGGCCAACATCTGTTCGTTGAATGGGCCCTCGCTCGCTGCGCGCCTGCCCCCAGCCGCGGTGCCGACGGGTATCCACCAGCCATCGACGGAATCCGCATACGCGTCGCGCGGATCGACGAAATTGTCCCACAACTGGTCGAACGCCTCCAACAGACGATCTTCCAGGGATTGTCGCGCGCCGTTCACATTGGCATTCGTTTTCATAATCGGTTCTCCATTTTTCGAAAAAACTCAGTTCGTGTTTGTGATCGATGATGTCGATTTCAAGCCGCGCAGCGGCGATAGCGCTTAGCCGTGGGCTTAAGCCCACGGACGATGTGCCGATTGGCAACCCCAGCCGCGCAGCGGCGACATCTCGAGAGTCGAGTGTCGCCGCTGCGCGGCTTGCGAAAT
Source organism: uncultured Planctomycetaceae bacterium (assembly GCA_964532675.1). Classification (GTDB taxonomy): domain Bacteria; phylum Planctomycetota; class Planctomycetia; order Pirellulales; family Lacipirellulaceae; genus JABDGM01. The sequence goes on along the minus strand of CAZHIV010000561.1, from coordinate 5,486 downwards.
CTTTCCGTTCATTTCCGTGGGCTTACGCCCACGGCTACACTATTCCGCCGCTGCGCGGCTCGCCTACATGGAAGATCAACCCACCGGCAACCGATCGCCTAAACCGTCGTCACTGTTCCGCCCGTGCCAGACGTCCTCGGCCAGCCGCAGCGCCATTTCGAGTGCGTCGGGGCCATCGTCGTGGGCCCCGGCCGGGAAGTCGCGGAGCTGATGGACAAGCAGCTTGGTCGTCGCCGAGCGTGCCAGGAACCGCAGCCGGCGTTGCGACAAGTAGGGCCCCAAGCGGCGAATCCGCACCAGCTTGCTCGCGTGGTTGTGAATCGCCGCCGGCACCAGGTGCAGGAGGCCTCGCCGCGCAAATTCCGCAGCTAATTCGCCGCATAGCAGCTCCTGAAACTGGTTCGCCTCGACGCCGAAAGCCGTGGGCCGAAAACGCGCGCACAGCGTTGCACCGTCGGCAACCATTTGGGGCGTCGGCCGCCGCGCCAGATCGGCTTCGACGTGGATCACGCCCCGCCCATCGATGCCCAGCAGCACATAGGCCGAGTAATCGCCGCGGCGGGCGTCGCGGCCCTTGCTCGGGTCGAGCGCGATCGTGCGAATCTGCAAATCCTCCGGCCACCGCTCGAACCAGATATGGTCCTCGAAGTACGACTCCGGCCATTCGCACAAGTCGGGGTCGACGGGCGAGCCCTGCTTTTCTCGCTCGAAGGCCGTGCGGCCGCTCTCGACGCGCATCCGCATCAGCGCGTAAAGATCTTCCACCTCGGGCCACAAGACCACAGCCCCGTCTTCCATCTCGGCTTGGTGCAGCTCGAAGAAGGCCCGCGCATCGCGCATCGCGTGCGGATTATCGGTGTTGCAGTAGATCGATTCCCACTGTTCCCAGAGGGCGATGTTCGTGGGCCACGACTCGATGGCCGCGAATCGCGCCGACATCCAGCCGGCTGTTTGATGCAGCTCCAGCGCCAGCGCTTCGCGATGCAGCGCGGTGGCCAGGTTGACGACGTTGGTATCTTTGGTGCCCGCCTTCAGCAGCGTGCCGTGAAACCACTGCCGCGACGCTTCGCGTTGCCCGGGTGATGCGATGTGGCTGTCGTTCTGCAAGTCGTCGCACACGATGAGCGTCGGCCGATCGGCCCGGCGACGTCGGCCGCGAATCGCCTGCCCCGTCCCGTACGACTCAATCACGACACCGTTCTTAAGCTCCACCGAATTAGCTCGCCAATGTCGGCCCTGCCCCGTGGCGCCTGGGTATGCGGCCGCCAATAGCGCATTTTCAGCCAACTCGACTTTAACGTTCTCCAAGTGCGTCTGCGCCTGCTCCTTGGTGTCGGACACGATCCAGATGTAAGGCTCAAGTTCCTCCAACGCGGCGCGAAGCACGTAAGCTAATGTAGCGATCGTCGATTTCGCGCTGCCGCGCGGGCCGATGAGATTCACCTTGGAGCCGCGTTGAGACGACATCCGGTCCAGTTGCCTTCCCAGCCACTCGTGCATGGCCGAAGGAGGCTTGGCGAAATGTCGCGGCAGGAACCGGCGTCCCCAGGCCAGCGTCGATTGCGGCCTGAGTAGAAGGGGCGATTCGTGTCCCTGCCGGTTGGCAGCGATCATCTGGTTCCCCACGCCGGACGCCAAACCGCCCAACGAATGCGGCGTCACTTCCGCGACTTTTTTGACGATCCCTTCCGCGTCCATTCGTTGCCTCACAGTGAGTCCGCGTCGTCCGATCCGCCGTAATCCTCGGCAAGCGAAGCGCCCAGTTGATTCGACGCCAACGTCGCCGCCGGCGGCTCGGAGGCACCGGGCGTTGCATCGAGCTGCATTTGGCTGTCGCGGAGCATCCGGTCGACCGAATCGGCCAGCGATCTTAGCCTCGCAATCACCCGCTGCTGATCGTCGGAGGTCCCTATCTCCTCGCGCAGCGTTTCGGCCAGGACGTCGATGAACGCCTTGAGCTGGCGGGAGGTCACCACTCCCGGTCCGCGCGGCCCGAAGCGTTCGGGCGAGCGCCGTTCGAGCCACCAGACCGAGGCCCGCCAATGCTTCTCGTCCTTGGCGGCCTGCTGGATGTTCCGCATGTGATTCAATTCGGCCCCTGCTTCGGCCCGGCAGACACCCGCGGCGAACTTCGGATCCCACTGCATCGCGCGCCGGATATCGGCGAGCGAGCAGCCGACAAAGTTGGCCGCCGTTTGCCGATCGCAGCCGACCGAAAGGATGCCGTACACCTGCGCCTTTTGCTCGTCGGTCAGTTCGATGGGAACGAGTTCGCATATCATTCGGCCTCCTTGCGTCCGTCCATGTACTCGAACGACACCACGGCCCGCCCGGCCGCGCTGCGATAGGCGGGAAACTTCGAGTTCCGACCCGACCCGCCCGATTTCTTCACGTTGACCGCCTTCCACAGCGGCGAGCGACGGCAATGTCGGATCAGCGCCGGGTGGCTGCTCGTGACGTTAATCCGTAACCCCTCGGCGCGATGCAGCGCGGCTACCGCCGCGACCGCGCGCATTCCGATCCCGATGCCCTGGTAGTCGGGCAGCGTGACGATTCGCGTGAAGCGGCGGTGGTTCTTCTTCGTAATCACCGGCACGGTCGCACAAAAGTTCACGGGGATGCCGTCCCAAGTCGTTAAGTAGCACCGCGCGGCCACGGCCAGCGAGCCGCTCAAATAGTGATGACGCTTAAACAGTTGCCAAGCAGCAGTGCGGCAGCGATGGATGGCGAGCTCGATGGTCGGTCGCCGAAGACGCCTCCGTTTCAATTCACCCGTGGCCATGTCCAGCACCCAATCGGGCTCCAGCCACTCGGCCACGTCGTAGTGACACGTCACGGCCACAAACCGGCACGGCAAGTGGCCGCTGCGAATGCCCTTGGCAATCGCGGCAGAGCACACCTTGGCCACGTTGCGGTCGACGACGCTGCAGAATTCGTCGAAGACCACGATCGGTTCGTCCATTGTCCGTAGGCTGTGGTCCGAAGCAACCGACGACGGACTACGGGCCACGGACAAGGCCCGCGCCAAGTCGCAGCGAAACCGCTCGCCATTGCTCAGAACGTGATACGGCTTCACCCAGGAGGGCGGCGAGCCGAAGCCCACGGCGGTGAACAAGTCCACAACATGCCGCACGGACAATTCGCCGAAGCAGTCCACGACCGCGCGATCGGCCGGCCAATCGACTCCGGTATACAGATCTGTCGCAAACGCGTGGCGCGCGATCGTGCTCTTGCCGCTCCCGGAGGGACCGACGATGAGGCCGATCTGCCAATCCTCGCTCGCGTCCGGCACATCAACTTGGAATCGCTCCGTCGCCTTTTCGGCAAGCGGCACATCGAACATCCCGGCCACCTGCTGGACCCGGAACGAATCGTACACGGGACAGGAGACGGTTACATCAATGGTGGGCATAACGTTTCTTCCTATTTGTCCGTGGTCCGTTTTCCGTGGTCCGTGGTCCGTGGTATGCACCTTGCTGGACGTTTGGCAACGACTCGCCGACAACGGACTGCGGACCACGGACCACGGACCACGGACAATTACAGCGTCAACACTCGGCATCGATAGCCCTCCGCACGCATTCGCTCGAAGATCGCTCGTTGGTCTTCCTCGTCGTGACACTCGACAACGACCTGGTAACTTTCGGGAATCCTCACTTCGCTCGGTTCGGCGGTTGCCGCTTCGCCGCGCCATCCGCTGCGTTCCTTGGCCAGCGAGTCGAACAATCCACGCACGGCGGCGTTCTCCGTGTTCGCCTCGGCCAGCAGCTCTCGCAGATGTTCTTCCGAAACCGTCGCCATGCCCGCCAGAGGAGCGTGCGTGAGCAGGATCTTGTCGGCTTCGGCTGCGTCGACGTCGAGCACGAGCACCGGCACGATCGAGTCCGGCGTCGTCTCGGCCCGCAAGTGCCCGTCGATCAGCATCAATGTTCCATCGGGCAGCTCGCGGGCCAGCAGTGCGTCGGCATACCCGACTTCGGCCAGCACGCCGCGCAGTGCTTCCTGCTGCTGCGGCGGGTGGACCCGCCAGTTTCGCGGGTTCGGCCGCAAGTCGGCCGCCCGAACGCGGCGGAGCTCTTTGATGCGATCCCGAACGTTCATCGTTTCACCAGTCCCTCGCGAATGATTTGCTGCAGCTCCTTCATGTCGGCCCGCAACTCGGCGCGCATTACGTGATGCGCCTGCTCGAGCGATACGAGCCGCGCGCGAATCTCAGCCAAATCTGTTGCGCGGGCGAACACGCGGCCGTTGGCTACTGAGTCGATCCGATCACCGTCGCGCCGCGGCACCCACTTGAGAATGCCCACCGCGAGCGTGCCCAGCGTACCGAGTAGTACAGTTGCGATTGGCCAATCCATGTGCGGGCTCGAAGTGTTTGCCGTTTAGCAAAGAGGGGGTTGTTTGATTCGCAAAGGCGGAAGGCGGCGTGGAGGAAAACGCGGAAGTCCACCTTCCGCCCACCCCCTTCCCTCTTTGCACTACGGCCCCGGCGCCGGCGGGATGACCGGCGCGGGCCCCGAGTTGCTCCCGCTTGCCGACGACAAAGTCGATCCGCTCATGGTGGCGTCGGTTCGCGTGCCGGCGTAATAAGTCGTGAGGTTGGTGGGCCAGGGCTTGAGTTCCGGCAGCTCAGTGACGGCAATCCCTTCGCCCAATACTTCGAGGCGGTCTTCGGTGAAAACGCGGTCGAGCCGCGGCACCGTGTCGACCATCTCGGTCTGAGTAAAGAAATCTGCCGGGTTGTAGGCGGCAAAGTCGGCGTCGCTGAGCGCGAATCCGTCGGCGGTTGCTTCGGCGCGCGTTTTGCCAAACAGCTCGATGGCCATGTTGATGTACACCCGCTTGATGTACTGCCCGACCTGGCCGGCGAAGGCGGTCGAAATCTCGAGGCTTTTGCGGTTCTCCGTGTGCTGCATCGCCTCGGCCAGCGACATCAGGATCAGCTCGCCCCAACGGCGCATGAACTGGTTGCGGACCAGGAAAAACGGCACCGGAAACACACGGAACACCTCGCCGGCCGGCCGCGCGTGAGCCACTTCCATGTTGTTTTCGCCGGGTGGCACGGCACGGCCCGCCAGGATGTTGCCCGCGCGAAGGTAGAGCTTGTGAATCCGCTTCGCGGTGTTGATCGACGGCGGAATCCGCAGGTCGGCGTCCTCGTGGTGCATGAGGTGGAAGAGATTGCGGCCCACCAGGTAGGTCCAATCCAGAATCTGTGGATTGAGACTGCCGATATCATTCGACCAGTTCGGCACTGCGTAGCCCGCTTTGCCGAACTCGCCGACGTTGTACCACAGAACGGCATCGGTGTTGGTCACTGGCATGGGTGGCTCCTTGAGGGTTCGGGTTCAGGGTTCAGGGTTCAGGGTTGATGCTTCCGAACTGAACCCCGAACCCTGAACCCTATTTGGCTGCGAGATATTGTTTGATCAGCGAGTCCTGCGCTTGCAGGACCTCGGTGGCTCCGGGATATTTGCGGGCAACGT
>CAZHIV010000560.1:0-5407 GCA_964532675.1 uncultured Planctomycetaceae bacterium | reverse complement strand
GCCGAACCCTCCCCTAGCCCCTCCCTACAAGGGAGGGGAACAGCTGTGGAAAAACCGCCCGTGGATGTTTCCTGCAGCGGGCCGTTCACGTTCGATTTCGTACGCTACGTGGCGAGTCTCGATCGGGACGTCAATCTGCGACAGCTCAACCCGAACGGACCAAGCGACCAGCTCGTTTGCAACCAGTTGGATATTCACTTCGCGCCCCGGCCGCTGGCCGGCGGCAGCCCGGCGGCGGTCGTTCAGTCGAGCGACCGGCAGCAGGACGAATTGGGCCGGCTGGAGCCGGCGGCGATCGTCGCGGAGGGCCATCCGGTGGTCGTCACCTCGCCGGCCAAGGGCGCGGAGGCCCGCGGCGACCGTATCCAGATCGCCCTCCGCGAGCAGCGCGTTCGCGTCGCCGGGCGCAATGCGATGGTCCTTTACGGCCAGAACGAGCTCCGCGCGCCGTCGATCGAGTATCAACATCCGCTGCGCGAGACGGCGACGAGCATCGGCCGGTTCCGCGCCGCCGGCCCGGGACGGCTGCATTACGTGCTCGACTCGGAAAAACCCGAGCAGTTTTTCCAGGCCGTCTGGCAAACGTCGGTGGAGCTTGGCCGCGAAAAAGGCCAGCCGGTCCTTACCTTGGAAGGCCGGCCCCAGTTCGGAGTGGCCGAGGCGGGCTCGCTTACAGCCGACCGGATGAAAGTTTACTTGCGCGAGCTGGAGGGGAATTCCGCGGCGGTAGGTTTGCCGATCTCCGGGAGCAGTGGTGCGGCCGGCGGGCGTCAGATCGCGCCCGACCGGCTCGCCGCGATGGGGCGCGTTGAGATCCACTCGCCTCAGCTCACCGGCCGCACGACCGAGCTGCTCGCCACGTTTCGCATTCAACCAGCCGCCCCCAACGAGACCGCGACCGAGTCCGCCGCCAGCGGCTTGGCGGGACCGCTGAATCAAACCACCGCCGCCCAGGGCGCGAACGCCTTCCACATCGAATCCGACAAGATCCAGTTGGAGGTCCGCATGCAGGGCCAGTCGGCCCAGCCCGCCACGCTGGCCTGCGACGGCAACGTCGTCTTCCGCGAGGTGCCGCTGGTCGCCAGCAGCGAACAGCCGCTGGAAATCCGCGGCGACCGGCTGACCGTCGACCGCCTCGAGACGTCGGCCCCCTACATCACGCTCCGCGGCGCCGCGGGTGCCAACGGCTCGGCGAGCGGCCCGCAGCGGGCGCAGCTCTACGGCCGCGGCGTGACGGTACAGGCCGATGCCGTCGAGCTGGATTCGGGCGACAACCGCATGTGGAGCGACGGGCCCGGCAAGGCCACGCTGCTCGTGACCCGCGACCTGGAAGGACGCACCTCGGCCGACCCCTTTCCTGTTGAAATCACCTGGCAGGGCGGCCTGCGATTTGACGGTCGCACGATCGTCTTCGAGCGCGACGTGCTCGTGGCCGGCACCGACGACACGCTCCGCTGCGACCGGCTCTCCGCGAAGCTCACCGCGCCCATCCAGTTCGGCCAGGGCATCAATCCACAGGCGGTCGATCTGTCGGAAGTCCAGTGCGACGGCAAAGTAACGATCATGCACCTGTCTCGCGACACGGTGGGCGTCATGTCGCACGAGCGAATGCAGCTCGCCGGGCTGACGGTTAATCTGCAAACGGGCGCCGTGAGCGGCTTGGGGCCGGGCGTCATCCGCTCGACGCGTTTCGGCGACGGGCTGGCCCAGCTGGCCGGCGCGCAAAACGGGGCTGCGACGTCCACCGTGCCCTCTCACGGGGCGGGGAACAAGCTCCATTTTCTTCGCGTCGATTTCGCCAAGGGCCTCGACGGTTTCATCTACACGCGCGAGATGACGTTTCACGAACAGGTCCGCACCGTGTATGGGCCCGTCGATGCATGGGAGCAGGAGCTGGACGCCTCGCGTCCCGAAACGCTGCCGACCGACGCGATGACGCTTTCCTGCGACGACTTGCGGATCAACGAAGACCCGGTGGCGGCGCGGCTGGCCGCCAGCGGGCCGAACGCCGACAGCCGGCCGCTGGGGCCCGTCCAGTTGAAGGCCATGGGAAATGTCCGCATCGACGGGCAATCGCCGGCGCAAGGCGCGTTCAGCGCCCAGGCGGCGACGGCCAGCTACGAGCAGGCGAAGGACGTCTTCATCCTGGAAGGCGACGGCCGGGTGCCGGCCACCTTGTGGCGGGGCGGTCAGACCGGCCCACCCCCCGCCGCCCGCAAGATTACCTACCAGCGATCGACCGGGCACATCACGGTCGACGGCATCCAATACTTCGAGTTCTCGTCCGACGACTTCGAAAACGCCCGCCGCCCGACGCCGGTGCGGTAAGTACCTCGCCGCCCGCCTCGTTCGCCGCTTGCGGCTTAGCTAAACCGCAAGCGGCCTCGCGTGCCATGGCAAGGGACAAATAGTCCCATCACACCACTCGCAGCCGCTCTTGCTCCAGGCGCTGGGCCAAAAAGCCGATGGCCCGCTCGGCCATGTGGCTGGCGTACTCGAAGCTGTGGCCGCCCGCCTCTGTATCCAGATCGCATTCGTGCGGTATGCCGATCGACCAGAGCTTCATTCGCAGCCGGTCGGCCGATTCGTGCCACCGCACGTCGGCCGGATCGCAACAGAAGAACTGATTCCTCGGCCAGTTAAGCGGATGGATGTGCAGCGTCGCCGTGTCCTGACGGGCCTCCTCGGCATCGCGGTACAGGTAGTCCAGGCCCGGGTCGACGCCCTCGTCGATCCGTTTCTGGTAATCGATGGCCGGGGCGATGGCGGCGACCGTGGGAAACACATCGGGGTATTTGTACGCCATTCGCAGCGCGCCCTGTCCGCCCATGCTCACGCCCAAAAGGGCCAGCCGCGGCGGCCGGGCGGCGCAACGCTCCGCCGCGTACGGCACAACCCGTCGCAGCACGTAGTCCTCGGCCGAGATTTGCGGGTCGAACTCCGGCCAGATGCGGTCTGTCCACCAGCTCTGCCCCGTCACCGGTTCGATGACGCGCAAGCCGTGGTGATCGAACTGCTCTACGAACGCCGGATAGCCCCGTAGCGACGCCCCTTGGCTGCAGTGCAGGTAGATCACCACGTAGCCGTGCGGGCTGGGCACGGCCGGTTCGAAGACGCGGCAGGCGTGACCCGCCACGTCGACGTGGCTCCAATCTCCGGTAACTTCGCTCATGATGCCATGCTGGCTGTCTGCGTGGGCTGCGTCTAGTGGCTCCGCAGGCGGCCGCGTAGAATGGCTGCGTCATTTGCGGGGAGGTAGTGGTGCCGGCGGCCCGCCTCACCCCTTGCGCCCGGGGGGCCCCCGCCACCACTGAAGAGGCAGCTCGCGTGAAGCAAGTTCTCAGTGCCGAGCAAATCCGTGTCGGCGTGCGGCAGTTGGCCGAAAAGCTCGCCGCCATCTACGGCGAGCGGCCGATCACCATCGTCGCCATTCTCACCGGCAGCCTCGTGCTATTGGCCGATTTGATTCGCGAGCTGGAAATGCCGCTCCGCGTGGCACTCGTCCAAGCGAACCGGGTGCGCACGCCCGATGAGCCGCGCGACGACATCGCCATCTCCGACGCGCTGCTGCCGAAGCTCAAGGACCGCGACGTGCTGGTGATCGACGATATCTTCGACACCGGCCATACGCTCGTCGAGGTGCTGGCCCAACTGCTGACGCACGCGCCGGCCTCGGTCCGCACGGCCGTGCTGATGCGCAAGATCGGCCGCTCCGAGGTGCCGATCCAGCCCGATTACGTGATGTTCGAAATCCCGGACGAGTTCGTCGTCGGCTACGGGCTCGACTACGAAGACCGGTTCCGCAACCTGCCGTACGTGGCAGCCCTGGAGCCGGAGGACCTGGCCCTTGAATAGACAAGGAGACAAGGAGACGGGGAGACAAGGAGAATAGGTACCGCAGCCGGGTCTCCTTGTCTCCGTGTCTCCCCCTCTCCCAGTCTTTTTTCTTCATGCGACGCATCTTGCACATCGTCGATTCGCTCGGCCCGAGGGGCACGGCCAGCCAGCTCCTGGTGTTAGTTCGAGGGCTTCTCGAACAGGGATTGGATGTGCACGTCGCCGCGCTTGGCGGCGATGGCCCGCTGTCGGCCGACTTCGCGGCAGTCGGTGTTCCAGTCGTTGGCTGCGGTCGTCGCTGGCCGCTTGATCCGCTCGCCTTGTGGCGGCTGCGGCGGTTGGTTGCCCGGTTGCGGCCCGATGTCGTCCACGCTTGGGACTCCGCCGCCGCAGTCTACGGCGCCACCGCCGGGCATCTTGCCGGGCGGTCGCGCTTGATCATGGGCCAGCATCGCTTTGCACCGTGGCAGGGAGATTGGGCGTGGTTTATCGAACGCCGCCTCGCCAACCGCGCGGAACGGCTGGTCGCAGGCAGCGACTGCCTGCGCGACTGGTGCGTAAAGCACGGTTTGCCGGCGGAGAAGTTTGTCGTGATTCGGCCCGGCGTATCCCCGGCGCGTGCGACCGACATTTCGCGCGACGAGCTGTTGCGCGAGCTGCGGCTGCCGGCGGATGCCCGGCTGATCGGCGTGGTCGGCCGGCTCGTGCCCGAAAAGCGGGTGAAGGACCTCATCTGGGCAGCCGACCTCCTCCGCGTGCTGCACGATAACCTGCGGCTGCTCGTCATCGGCGACGGACTGTTGCGCCCGCAGCTCGAACAGTACGCCCGATTGGCCAGCGACCTGGACCACATCCGGTTCCTGGGCGAGCGCCCGGACGTCTGGCGAATCATGCCCCACCTCGACGTGCTCTGGAACGCCGACGAGCCCACCGGCCACTCGATCGCCATCCTGGAAGCAATGGCCGCCGGCGTGCCCGTCCTCGCCAGCGACACGCCGTTCAACCGCGAGTTGGTCGTCGAAAACGAAACCGGCTACCTGATCCCGCTGCGCGAGCGCTCCGGCCGCGCGACCCGCGCCCGACAAACCGACCGGATCTTTACCGATCGCGAATTAGCCGCCCGCTTAGGCGCCGCATCATACAAGCACGTCAACGAGGTTTTCGAATTTGAGCGGATGGCGTGCGGCTACGACGAACTGTATTCTAAAGTCTTAGGTTCGCCGCTGATTTAGTAGAAACAATAACGCGAATCAGCATGCCCACGACGGGAATGGTGCGATGGCAGAAATCCATAATGCACTTCGGCGCTTGCTCGAGAACCAAAAGTTGCAAAAAGCGCTGTGTCGGGTGTTCGACACTGGATTGGACCCGATAAAGTATCTCGAAATTGATTTGGCCGATCATATTCGGCACGCACGAGGAATCGACGTGGTGATGTCAATAATCAATTGCAACACAGACGTGGTGCAAGGATTTCCAGGGGTGTTCGATAGCCGAGTCGTCTGCGGGGACGTTCGTTGATTAATTGTTCCACGCGGGCCACCTCGCGGTGGCTGACCTGCGTGAAATC
>CAZHIV010000559.1:0-15197 GCA_964532675.1 uncultured Planctomycetaceae bacterium | reverse complement strand
CGAGGCCAACCAGTTCAACCACGACCGCCGCCGCCCGCGAAAACTGCTGATGCACCGCCGCGAAGTGAAAAAGTTCGCCGGAAAGGCCTACGAACAGGGCCTGACGCTGGTGCCGCTCAAAATGTATTTCAAGGAAGGCCGCGCCAAAGTGCTCCTGGGGATCTGCCGCGGAAAGCAGAAGCACGACAAGCGCGATTCGATGAAGCATCGCGAGATGAAGCGCGACATCGACCGGGCGATGCGGAGGAAATAACCACAGAGACACAGAGAGCACGGAGAATCGAGAGTACCGCTTCAGCGGTTAATCAACGTGCACCGGCAGTTGTACACCTGCCTCCTATTTCTGTCGTCTCAGTGCTCTCTGTGTCTCTGTGGTTAATCCGATTGCGGCGCGACAACCACCGCCGCGGCCTGGCCGGTCGTGTTGTGGCTCAGCTTGATGAACGCGCTCCGATCGGACGATCGCAAATCCGTGACGACGTTGACCGGACACTCCGGATCGGGCGTTTCGTAATTCAGCGTGGGCGGGATGGCGTCGTGCTCGAGCGCGAGGAGGCTGACCACCAGCTCGACCATGCCGCTGCCGTGGCCGAGATTGCCGAAGAAGCTCTTGGGCGCCGTGACCGGCACCTCGCCCAATACGTCGCGAATGGCCTGCGCTTCGATGGGATCGTCCTGGCGGGTGCTGTTGCCGTGGGCGTTGACGTGGCCGATGCTACCTGGCTCCAAGCCGGCCGTGTCCAGCGCCGCTCGAATGGTGCGCCGTATGGCATCGCCGGTGGGCCGGAGGTCGTCGGCCGCCAGCTCGCAGCGGGAAGCGGTCGCCAGAACGCGGCCGATTAATCGTGCGCCGCGGCGCTCGGCGTGCTCGCGGCTTTCAAGCACGATCTGCGCCGCCCCCTCGCCGTAGACCATGCCGCTGCGACGCGCATCGAACGGCCGGCAAACCGAGGCGGGCGGTCCGCTGCCGTTGCAGGCCACCCGCTGCGTGCCCCGCCAGAGAAAATCGGTCACGTTCAATCGCGTGCCCGTGCCGCCCACAATCATGAGATCGGCCTGGTCGCGGCGGATCACGTCGGCCCCCTCGGCCAGCGCCAGGATGGGCGAGACGTCGCCTAGCGAGATCGTATTGTTCGGCCCGCGGGCATCGTAGCGGATGCCGATGTGGCAAGCCGGCATGTTCGGCAGGTACTTGAGCATCCACAACGGGTACAGCTCCCCCATCGCCTGGCGCGACCAGCGGTGGATGTCGAAGTCTTCCTGCTTGAGCCATTCGACGAAGGGAATCCGCAGCTCTTCGAGATCGCAGTACATCACGCCGGCGGCGCCGATCACGCCGAACCGCTCGGGGTCGAGCGTCGCTTCGGCCAGGTGGGCGTCCCGCCAGGCCATCTCGGCCGCCGCCGAGGCGAGCTGAATCTCGCGGCACATGACCTTGATGCTTTTGCGCGGTTGAATAAGCTCCTTGGGTTCGAAGTCGGTGACCTCGCCGCCAAACGGGGCCGGCCAGGCGGTCGAGGCCAGGTGCGGCAGCGGCCGAACGCCGCTCCGCCGCTGGGCGACTGCTCCCCACACCTTGTCGCGGCCGACGCCGATCGGCGAAATAATGCCCAAGCCGGTGATGACAACGTCTCGGTCAGCCACGTTTGGCACTACGGACGGGATTGCTGACGGTCGATAATGACTGAGGATTCAGGATGCGGGATGAAGGGAGTTTGGAGCCGAGAACGGATAACCCTGTATCCCGCTTCCTCATTCCTGACCCCTTTGCTCTTTCAGTGTAATTTGGCAGGTGGCACGTCACAACGCAGCGCAGCGAGCCCGGCAATTCACCGAACTCAAATATACCACATGGGCTCGCGCCCGGCGGCCTGTTCGGCCAGGCCGGCAAGCGTCGTGAGCTCGAGCCGATCGCGTTGGGCGCCGCCCAATTCGCGGCAAAACTCGGCGAGCGCGCCCACCAGCGGCGTGGCCTTGCCGGCGCTGGTCTGAGGCCGCTCGTCGCCTTCCATCACGTCGATCACGTCGGCCAGCGTGATCTCGCGCGGCGGCCGGGCCAGCCGATAGCCGCCCGCCGCGCCGCGCGTGCTGGCCACCAGGCTCGACCCCTTGAGCTGCAAGAGGATCTGCACCAGGAACCGCGCCGGGATGCCGTGCTCCTCGGCGATCCGGCGAATCTGCACCAGCTCGCCGCTTTCATATTCCTCGGCCAAATGCAGCATGGCGAGGCAAGCGTACTCGGTTCTGGCGGAAAGTTTCATGGGAGGGTTCAGGGTTCTGGGTTCAGGGTGCAGTTGCAGGTTGGACTGAACCCTGAACCCTGTCGCTCTGCTAGATGCCGCTGCCGTCTTGTTCGTTGGTGGTGTGCAGGCCGCATTCGGTGCGTTGCGTGCCGCTCCAGCGGCCGGCCCGCTCGTCCGTCTCGCCGGCTTCGACGGCGCGCGTGCAAGGCCAGCAGCCGATGCTCGGATAGCCTTGATCGTGCAACGGATTGTACGGAATGCCTTCGTCGGTGATGCGCTTCCACACATCCTTCTTGGTCCAGCTATAAAGGGGTGAGATTTTCACCAGCCCGAATTTCTGATCCCAGCTCACGACGCCGGCCTTCGCGCGGTCGCTCGTTTGCTCGCCGCGAATGCCGCTCATCCAGGCCTGCATTACCTGCGAGACGCGCTGCAGCGTTTTGATCTTTCGGTCGAAGCAGCATTGCTTGGGGTTCGTGCGGTAGAGCGGCCCGCCGTGCAGCGCCTCGTACTCCGGCACCGGCAGCTCCGGCCGCAGCAGGTCGACTTCCAGGCCGTACTTTTCCGCGATGCGATCGCGCAAATCGAGCGTTTCCTGAAATTGGTAACCCGTCTCGAGATTGAACACGTACGTTTCCGGCGCGATCTTCGCCAGCATGGAGAGGATGACACATCCCTCCGGGCCGAAGGCGGTGGCCATCGTGAGATAGGGGGCGAATCGCTCGACGCCCCAGGCGATGACCTCTTCCGGCGTGGCGGCCGCCAGCCGCTGGCTGGCGGCGTGCAGCTCCTCGAGCAGCTCCGGAGTGGGTTCGAGCCGCTGAAAGCCGGGGCCCGGCGTTGGCGGACCGCTGGCGGCCTGTGGCGGCGTGTCGGCGACCGTGCTATCGAACATGACTAGCTTCAACTGGCTGGCGGTCTCGTCCGCGGCCGGTTGGATCACGGGCCGGCGGTCGAATCGGCTGGGAATAGCGGCCATTTCCAACAATCCTATCTAACTTAGTAAACAAAGTCAACAATCCAGGCCCCAGATAGTATCGGCCGATTCGGGGACCGCCCTTCAGCCTGTAGCGGTTTTGCGGGCCGGGCCGGCGGCGGGAGACGGCGGCGAGGACATTGGAGAAGGAGTCAGCTAAACCGCAATCGCGGGGCATCGCTTGCGGTTTAGCTCCAACCGTTATCAACTTCCGTGCTACACATCCTCGTGCTTCAACCGCGAGATCGCCTTGAGGAACTGCGCGATGCTCTGGAAGCGGTTGTCTGGCTCCGCCTCCATGCTCTTGTGGATCGCCGCTTCGAGGAGGGGATTGATCTTGGGATAATACTTGCTCAATGGGGGCGGGTTGGTGAGGCCATGCGCCATGGCGGCCCGGCCGTCGCTGCCGCGCTGCCACGGCAGGTCGAATGCAAACAGCTCGTACATCGAGACCCCATAGGCGAAAATATCGAGCCGCTGGTCGGTCGGTTTGCGGCGCACGACTTCGGGGGCCATATAGTTCGGCGTGCCGGTGCGATTGCCCGGCAGCATAAAATCCTTCTCGGCGGGAACCGTAAGGCCGAAGTCGATCAGTTTCAGCGACGTGGCATCCTTGGAGCAAACAAAGTTCCGCGGGCAGATGTCGCGGTGGATGTAGCCGGCATTGTGGACGGCGTCCAGCGCTTCGGCCGCCTGCCGGGCCAGCGCGAGTCGATTGCCGTCGAGCAGCTTGCTGTGGCCGATAATGAGCGAGTTGAGCCCCGGCCCGTCGAGGAACTCCATCACCAGGAACTGCTCGTCGTTCGTCGTAACTCCGTGCGAGTAGGTCGTCACAATCCGCGGGTGCTGGAACGAGGTGGCAATCTCGCCCTCGCTCGGCTTGGTGAGCCCTTTGAAGCGCGCTTCGAAGGCTTCAGTCTTGGCCTTGTCGAGAATCTTCAGGCCGACGATCTGCTCGGTCACTCGATCCCGAGCCATGTGGACGTTCGACATCGTGCCGGAAACCGCTTCGCGCAGTATCTCATAGCGGCTGGCGACATCGACCTTCCCGCCCTCCAGAATCGACTTGAAGAATTGGGTGATGCCCACTGCGAGTGGGTGAGTAGGTGAGTAAGTAAGTAGGTGAGTAGGTACGCTCGCGAGCGGCGGGGTTTATCCCCGCCGGCATCCCCTACTCACCTACTCACTTACTCACCTACTCACTGCCTTTTCTTATATCGCTGGAATAGATAACAACCATTCCAATATACGTGGGCCGTGCACCTTCGGCTACTTGCCGCAGTAGTCGATGGCCCGGGCGATTTCGCTCTTCAGATCGGCGCGGCGGACGATGCGGTCGATGTAGCCGTGCTCCAGCAGGAACTCGCTGGTCTGGAAGCCGGGCGGCAGCTCGACGCGGATGGTGGCCTTGATGGTCCGCGGCCCGGCGAACCCGATGAGCGCTTTGGGCTCGGCGAAGATCAGATCGCCCAGCGAGGCAAAGCTGGCGGCCACGCCGCCCATGGTGGGATTGGTCAGCACGGAGATAAACAGGCCACCCGCTTCGTCGTAGCGGGCCAGCGCGGCGGTGACCTTGGCCATTTGCATCAGCGAGAGAATACCCTCGTGCATCCGCGCGCCCCCGCCCGAGCCGCTGATGATGATCAGGGGCAGCGCTTCGGCGGTGGCCCGCTCCACGAGCCGCGTGAGCCGCTCGCCCACGACCGAGCCCATGCTGCCCATGATAAAGGCCGAATCGGTGACGCCGAACGCCACGCGGCGGGCGCGGATCATGCCCGTGCCCGTGAGGGCCGCGTCGCGCATACCGGTCCGGGCCTGCTCGGACTTGAGCCGTTCGGCGTACGGCTTTTTGTCGCGGAACTCGAGCGGGTCGGTGGGCGACAAATCGGCGTCCCATTCTTCGAAAGTTCCCTCATCCAGCACCCAGCGGGTCCGCATCGGCGCGCTGAGATACATGTGATACTCGCACTGCGGGCAGACGTTCATCAGCCCTTCGACTTCCTTGCGGAAGATCGTCTCGCCGCAGTCTTCGCAGCGAAGCCACAACCCGCCCGGCACGCCGCGTTTCTCACGCATGTTTTTCGTCTTCCCGGCGGTAGCCGATTCGCTCGTGGCCATGGTCATCGACAATGAATTCTCACGCAAAGACGCAAAGACGCAAAGAAGAGTGGGTACTCAACCATGTCGGGATAGTTACGCTCCATGGGATCGAAACTCACTTGACTCCCGCAGGCTCGGGCACATTGAGCAATTCCCAGCGCGGAGCACCCGACGCCGATCGCCACAGGTCGCCCCAGCCTTCGTGGCCCAACACATTGCGGAGCACGCTGGCCAGCGGCTCGGGCGCGACGATGGCCACCAGCTCCTCCGGTTTCTGCTTCTTCAGCGCTTTGGCGAGCGCCGCCTGCACCCGCAGCTTTGCGGCGCCGAGCGTCTCGCCTTGCGGCGGGCAAACCATCTCCGGTTGCTCCTGCCATTGACGATAGACCTTGGGCTGCTTGGTCTTCACCTCGTCGACGAGCATTCCTTGCCACAGTCCCTGGTCGAGGTTTTCCAGCTTGTCCAGCGTCTTGGCCTTCAAATCGAACGCGGCCGCCAGGGCGTCGGCTGTCTGCACGGCCGATTGAACGGGGCTGGCGTAGATCGCCGAAATCGGCCGATCGCGAAGCTCCACGACCATGGCGGCAACCTCCTGCCGGCCGTCCTCGCAGAGCGGAATATCGAGAGTTCCCTGAACGCGGCCTTGTTGATCGTATTCGGTCGCGCCGGGACGAATGAGTAGAATCTGCGTCATGAGTGAGAGTTCCGGGGTGAATCCTTATCGATTGGGCACGCGCGCGTCGCCGTTCGCCGCGGCGCGGGCCCGCGTGTGAAGATCGTTCACGGCCGCGCTATAGTCGTCGGCACGAAAGATGGCCGAGCCGGCCACCAGCAGCTCCGCGCCTGCTTCGACGCAGTCGGCGACGGTCCGCTCGTTGATGCCGCCGTCGACTTCGAGCAGGCCGTCGAAATCGTTTCGATCGCTCAGCGTACGTAGTTTTTCGAGAGCCGTTTCATCGAACGATTGCCCGCCGAAACCGGGCATCACGCTCATTACCAGCACCAGGTCGCAGTGCAGCAGGCTCGCTTCGATCGCCGAGAGCGGCGTGGGCGGATTGAGCGCCAGGCCCGCCAAGGCTCCCAGCGAGCGGATCTCATCCAGCAGCGGACGCGGGTCCTTCACGGCTTCGACGTGGATCGTCAGCGAATCGGCGCCCGCGTCGTGGAAGCGTTCGATGTACTCGCCCGGCCGCTCGATCATCAGGTGAACGTCGAGCGGCAGATCGGTAATGCCGCGGACCGCTTCGACGATCGGCAGCCCGTAAGTAAAGTTGGGCACGAAATGACCGTCCATCACGTCTAGATGCAATGCCGCCACGCCGGCTTCCTCGACCTGCTCGATTTCCCGCTGCAGGTTGCCGAAATCGCACAACAGCATGGAAGGCAGCACGGCCGGGCTGGTTGCACGAAGCCGCGCTTTTAATTCGTCGCGTTGAAGTCGGCCAGCCATATCCGTGCCAACAGAAGAAGAAGCAGGAGCAACGAGAACGAGCGGCCGGAGGTCTTACGCCGGCAGATTCTTGAATACGCTTGCGCCCGAGTAAAGCATCTCGTTGCGGGCCGGGGAGCGGCCGCGAAGACATAGCTCTCGAACCGCGCGATGCCGGACCAGGCCGGTAACTCAACTCACGCGATCCTCTTTCCACATTATCGTAAACGGTGCCCGGCCAGTCTCGCAACGCCGGCCCCGATTCTGGGAAAAACCGGCCGCCTTTGACGTAAGTTTCCGCTACCAGTCGGGTTGGGAAAAGAATGCCGGCCGCAAGGACGGCAAATTCCCGGCAGCAAACCTAAAGCCTATCCCAGAACCGTCGGGGACTGGCTCATTTTGCGGAGTCTTCGGAGCAAAATGTGCCTGTCCCCCTCTCCGCAGACGGTTCTGGGATAGGCTCCTAACCTTTTTCCAGTTCCTCGCTGCGCGGCAGGGCCGCCAGGTTTTCCAGGCCGAACAGCTTCAGGAACCGTTGCGTCGTCGAGTACTGCGGTTGCTGGCCGTCGTCCGGGCGATCGAGCCGCGCCAGGCGACGCCGCACGAGCGACGACAGCAAGGCCCCGTTCGGTGCGCCGCGAAGCTGGTCAATCTGGGCCGAGGTAATCGGCTGATTGTAGGCGATAATTGCCAGCACCTCCATGGTGGCGGGCGACAGCTTTGCCTCGCGCAGGCGACCGTAGAATTTGTCTCTCATTCGAGCAAACTCGTCGCGGAGCACGAGACGATAGCCGGCCCCAGACTTCTCAATGTGATACGGGGCTTCATCCGACTCGTAAAGCGAGTTCAGCTCGCTGACGACCGCGTCGACTTCGGAAGGACTTACGCCGCGCATGGCCGCCGCCAATTCGCGCGGCGAATGCGGTCCGTTATCGGGCCGGCCGACGAAGAGCATGGCTTCCACGACCGACCGCGGATTCACGTCGCAGCGGGCGGGCAGTGGAGTCTCAGGCGCATTAAGCTGATCGTCTTCCTTGCTGGCGGAGCCTTGCTCGCCCAGCATCGACGCGAACGCCTGCCGCAATCGGCTTAGCGAAAGGGGTGCCTCGTCGGGCCGATCCGCGCTGATCTCGTCTTCAGGCATGGCGGAAGAGAATAACAGCCGGCTTGGCCGCGTCACAAGGTGACTCTGTTGCTAGCGGGCCGACAGCAGTGTTATGCTGGCGCGGATGGTAAAACAGGACGACCTCAAAGTGTCGACGCTGGGCGAACGGCGCCATCCCTCCCCGCTGCCGCTATCGACCGTGCCGGGCGACGGCGTGGGCGATTTCGTGGCGGACGACACGCGGGTGATGTACGACATCCGTTTCCCGGCCGGGCGGCCTCCGGCCGACCTGTCGTTCCAGCTCGCCGGACCGCGGCAGGAGCTTTTCTTCGATCCGCCGCAGACTCGCGCGGCGATTGTCACCTGCGGCGGGCTGTGCCCCGGCATCAACAACGTGATCCGCACGCTGTTTCTCGAGTTGACGGCTAATTACGGCATTTCGGAGGTGCTCGGCATTCGCTACGGCTACCAGGGGCTCAACCCGGAACAAGGCGAGCCGCCGGTGGTGCTGACGAATGAGATGGTTGCGGCCATTCACCAGTTAGGCGGCACGATCCTCGGCACCTCGCGCGGGCCGCAACAAGCGGAAACGACCGTGCGTTTCCTGGAGGAGCGCGAAATCGACATCCTGTTTTGCGTCGGCGGCGACGGCACGCAGCGCGGCGCGCACGAGATTGCGACCGAGGCGGCTCGCCGGAAGCTGCCCATCGCCGTCATCGGCATTCCCAAAACGATCGACAACGACATCCGCTATTGCCGCCGGTCGTTCGGATTCGCGACGGCCGTCGCGGAGGCCGAAACGGTCGTCCACCGCGCCCATACCGAGGCCATCGGCGTGCAGAACGGCGTCGGCCTGGTAAAGCTCATGGGCCGCGAGGCGGGCTTCATCGCCGCCGGCGCGACCATCGCCAGCGGCGATGTGAATTTCACGTTCGTCCCGGAAGTCCCGTTCGAGCTCGACGGGCCGAGCGGACTGCTCGCGAAGCTCCAGCGCCGGCTGGCGGCCCGCCGCCATGCCGTGATCGTCGTGGCCGAGGGCGCGGGGCAGGATTTGATTCCCAACATCAAGGAACAATACGACGCCTCCGGCAACCCGAAGCTGGGCGACATCGGCACGCTGCTCAAGCAGCGGATCACCAATCACTTCGAAAAGCGCGAACTGCCGATCCACGTGCGCTACTTCGATCCGAGCTACCATATCCGTAGTTGCCCGGCCAACACGATCGACAGCCTGCTTTGCGAGCAACTGGCACGCCACGCCGCTCACGCCGCGATGGCAGGCAAGACCGACATGCTCGTCGGCTTCACCCATGGAGACTTCATCCACGTGCCGCTGCCGGCCAGCATCGGGCAGAAAAAACGTCTGTCACCCGAAGACGAATGGTGGATGGCGGTGCTGGCGATTACGGGGCAGGAGAAGTGGTGAGAGAGTTGTTGGTTGTCCGTTGTTCGTTGAACGCCGTACTACAACAGGTTCGGGCTAAAAGTCGAACGGGTTATCGGCGTCGACGCCGAAGGGGCTTTCCTCTTCGGGCATTTCTGCTTCGCCGGTGTCTTCCTCGAACGGGGAGAGTTCGTCTTCGGCGTCCGGCTCGGCAGGCACTGTTTCCTCGCGCTGCTCCGCTTCGCTCGGCGCCGTTGTGGCAGGTTCGCCGGGCGGCTGTTCTCCTGACGTCGCCGGCCTGTGATACAGCGGCTTCTCGGCCTCCAGCTCGTGCAGGCACTGAACCAGGCCATCCTGAGATATCAGGTAAACACGATCCGTCTGGTCATTGACCAGGGCGTGCGTGGCACTATGGGTCGGCGCTCGCGCCAAAAGCGCGCCGGTCTGGGCGTCGAGCGCCACCAATGCACCCAGCACATCGACGCCGTAGACGCGCGTCGCGCTGAGCGCGGCAAATTGCGTGACGTTCGGTACTTCCCACAGAGACGCGCCGGTTATTGCGTCGACGCAGTGGAGGGCGGGCTCCTCCGACGTGACGAATACACGATCCTTTACGGCGGCCGGTGCTCGCGTCACGGGAAAGCCGGTGGCGTACTTCCACTGCCGCACCGCGGTCAATTCGTTCAGCGCGAATACCTCGCCGTCCAGCGTCGCGACATAAACCATCGGCTGGTGATAGGCGCACGGAGCGACAATCTCGCTGGCGGTCTCCAGCCGGTATCGCAGCCCCAACTCGGGCAGCCGCCCGACATACACTCGCCCGGCGTCGGTGGCCCACACAAAACTATCCGGCGTCGTCAGTGGCGCGACCATGGCCCGGCCGTACGACTGGTAGTACCACGGCGTAAGCGCTTGCTCCTCGAGCGGGTAGGCTTCGATCCGCCCCGTGACGAGCGGCACGAAGACGTGCCTCTCGGAAACCGCCGGCGCGGCGCCCGGCGCTCCGCCGACAGTGCGAATTATCACGGGGCGGCCGTCGGCGCGATCCAATACAAACAGCGTGGCGCCGTTCACCAGGGCGATATAGTTGTCGTTTGCGGCCGGTCCCAAGCTGGGATGGTCGGGGTTGCCGATCGGGGCGATCCACATGGTTTCGCCCGTCAGTGCATGGAACTCGTGCAGCACGCCGGCGGTCGTGAGCACCGACAGGCGGTTCCCCGTCAGGATCGCGCGTTCGACTGCGTTTCGCGATGGATCGAGTCGCACTTGCGCGAACCAGGCGCGTTTCAGTCCCAGTTGTCGCGCTTCCGCTTGAGTGCTCAGCCGGCGGACGGCGTGCGCGTCGGGCGAGGGAAGAGCGAGAACCAAGGCGGCACCGGCGATGCAAGCCGCCACCGTCCACCGCCGCCATTGCGTCTCGACGAAACAAATTCGCATAGGTTGCTCGCGCGCTGCTCCACATTCTCGGACGTCGATGATGCTCGGCGTGACGATTAACGATCCGCGCATCCGTTTCGATGAATCGCCGCTGCGGGGCGATCCTGGTTTATTATATCCATTACCGCGCCGCTTTGCATTTCGCGCGCCGAACGGCGCATCGCGGTTGTTTTTTTGGCTGGTGCATCCGCCAAATCGCCCCCCATAGACCGTCCGCCGCACCTGCCCTACATTACACAGCGGTACTTGCCAGGGCAAAAAACGGGACAAATTTTTTTTGTGCCGGCGGACAACGCCGGCCAGGGCCGCCAGAGATACTTCCTTGCTCCCTGGAACCGGGGCTCGCCGCCCGTTGGGCGGGTCGCTGTTCTCGATTTCGTTTCGCCACACGATGAGCATCTCACCGCCAGAATTCGCCAGCCCCGCGTCGGGCCTGCTCGAAGAGGCGGTCGGCTATCTCAATTTTTCCAACGGCGCGAGCGATCCCAAGTTCCTCCGCAATCTCAACGCGCTGTTTCGCGAGATCGAGGCGCATTGCGACCAGTCGTGCCGGCCCGTCGAGGTGCTCTGCGCCTGGCTCGATAAGCGGATGACCCAATTGTCGGCCAACCTCGGCCCGTTTGGCGACGTGAGCCAGGCGCGGGCGGTCGTGCGCCTCGTCCACGACCATTTGTTGCCCGCGTACCGCTCTTTTCACCGCGATCTGCTCTGGCACCAGCACGACCGTGCCCTGTGGCGGCCGCTGTTTCTGGGCCGCGCTTGCGAGGCCCTGCTGTCGCAAGGCGGCCCCTGGGACGAAACCGATCGCATCGTTCCCGCCGTCCTGGAAACGCTCAACGACTATCTCGGCTACCGGCCGGTGGCGGTGCTCGAATCCGAGCGGCAGATGGAACCCTATCCGCACGAGCGGGTCTGCCCCATCCCGCTCTATATCCGCGATGTCGGCGTCGCCCCCGGCATCTACGCCGAGCTTATCGAGCGTGCGCTGGCGATCCTTAGCAACACCGACCCGGAAATACTTCACCAGGCATGGTTCGATCCGGAGCTGGTGGAGGAGCTGGCTCTCGATCCGCGGGCCTACGACTTCGACCATCCGGCCAGCAAGCGGCCGAACCATCACTTCGGCCAATGGGACCTGCATCGCGTCGACAACCGCGGCTACTATCGCCGCTTCGTCCTGCAGCAAATCACGCTCGACGCCCTGCTCTCCCGCGTGCGCGAGCCGGAAAACGGAACCTGTAGCAAGGACGCCGCCAATTCGGCGACCCGCGACGAGTTGTTGTTCGAAGCCGCGGCCGTGCTGGCCGGCACGATCCTGATGGCATCCGGCACGACGGGCAACGGGCCGGCCTGCCACAACTCCGACGTCACGCTCTCGAACCTGCTGCCGCACATCGCCTCGTATCGCGACCGGTTCTACGAGGAGCTGTTGACGCAGACATCCGGCACCCAAGGGGAACGGTTGCGAGCAGAAGCAGAACGCACGCGGCAATCGTTCGGCGGGGCGCGCCAACACCTGAATCAAGAGCTGGCTCGCCGGCGTGCCGACCAGATGCAGCACGTGCACCTGGCGCAGCTCTACGCCCGCATGGGTTATCCCGACGCCGCGCTCGAAGAAGCCCACGGAGTACGCATTGCTTCGGCCCGAATCATGTGCCAGATCTATTGTCTGCTCACGACCGGCCACCAGGCGATCGACGCCAATCAACTCGACGTCGTGGCGCGGCAGCTGCCGGAGATCGAAGACCTGCTCGAACGGGGCATCGAGTGCGGCGCGTTGGTCGATCCTTGGAACATCGTGGGATTTGGCGGCAATTTCAGCCTCTTTCCCGCGCTCGAAAACACGGTTCGCGATTTTCGCGTCGACGACCTCGTCGATCTCGTGGAGCAAGTGCTCAACCTGGCAGCCCGCGCCTGGACCGAGGCGGCGGCGGTGGACGACGCCGGGCACGAGGCCGTCTTTTCGGCGGCGCTGGAACGGCTGGCCGCCTGGTGGGACAAGTACGCTACACCCAGTGTCACGGGCGTCAAGCGGTTGGTCGGCAAGGAGATCGAAGTCTCGACGAACCTGGTGGCCGGGGCGCTCGCGGCGTGGCACAAGGCCGGAGCCGCGGCGGGCGACGTGAAGTTCTGGCGGATGTTTGTCGACCAGTTCGATTCGCCGAAGGCGTTTCAGCTCGTGGTCGAAGCGCTGCTGGAGCGCGGCGACCAGGTCGCATCGATGGCCCTCATGCTGCAATGGGTCAGCCAGGCCGACTACACGCCGCTGGAGGACGGCGACGCCTCGTTCCACCCGCTGGCCTTGCGATGGCTGCGGGCCGTCGAAGAGCGTGAGCGAGTCACGGGCGCCGATCAGTGGCCGCTGGTGGCCAAGTTCTTCGCGCACCTGGAAGCCAGCGCCGACGCCTACTGGCAGGTGCCCACGTTTGAGCTGACCGACGACGCGCCGGACGACGACGATTTGGCGCTGGCGGATGACGAGGCCGACGACGACGATGTGCCTTGGGAAGAAGCCGACGACGAGGCCGAAGAGCTATACGGCGCCGCGTACGAGGACATGGTCTATCGCGACAGCACCGACGACGGATTCGACGCCGACTTGATCGACGAGTACGGCGAAGGCACGCAGCACGAGCTGGAGGAGGAAGCCCAGCGGATCGGGGAGCATCTGGAATTCCTCTCCACGATCTCGCGGATATGGCGGCACGTGGCCATCGCCTGGAGCGTCGATGCCGCCGCCGAACCGTCGCGGCACGAAGCGTTCGCCAATTGGTGCCAGCAAGCGGCCGTGCGGCACGACCGCTTGCTCGAGCTCATCGAGGCGGTGCATCGCTACCCGCTGCCGCAGCCGACCGGCTCGCACGAATCGATGGTCGAATTCGATCGGCAGCGGATGATCAAGGATTCGCTTCTGGAACAGATCATTTCGACGTGCGTAGCGACGGCCGACGCCGGCCGGTTGATCCTGGCCGCCGCCGGGGCTGGGGATGAAGTCGCGGCGGACGAAACGTGCTCCCTCGACGACGGGACCTCTGTCGCGGTCCTGCGCGGAGTGCTGCACGGCGATGCGGCGGCCGTCAAGCGGCACTGGCCGGCCTTCACCAAATGGCTGGCCGAGCGGGAGCTGCTGTACGTGCCGCTCGGCAAAGGGGGCCGGCCCCGGCGGATCGTCCGCGCCCGGCGGCTCGGCCAGTTCCTCGACGACCTGCTCGGCTGGCTGCCGCGCCTGGGCCTGGTGCGCGAGACGTCTCAACTCTTGGATATCGCCCAGTCCATGGAGGCCGAGCACCCGGTCGGCCCCGGCGCGGTCACGGAATACGACCGGCTGTTCGCACGCGGTTACCAGGCGATCGTCCGCGCGCTGGTCGCGTCGGCGGAGAATTGGGTGCAGCCGTCCGACATGATGCTCGTCGAGGCCCTGCAAGACCTCACCGAGGCGCAGCTCAATCGCTGGCTGACCCATAGCCGCACGCTCCGCCTGAGCGTCGTCGAGCGGTTGTCGGGCGACGCCGAATGGCGCGCATTCGTGGACTTTGTCGAGCGTTACGGCGCCGACTTGTTTACGCAGAAGTTTCTCAACCTGGGAAACCTGCGGGCCATTTTGCACCAGCGGACGAGCGTGTGGTTGTCGAATCTCGAGCAAGAAGCCGATCCGGTAGCGGGCCTCGTGGAGCTCGGCGACACGCAGTCGGAGCTGCGGCTGTTGACCGAGCTGGGCGGGCCGATCACGCGCGAGGACGCGGCCAAGTGGCTGTCGCTGGCCATCGAGGCGATTGTCGAAAACTACCGCGAGTATCGCGATTACAACACCACCACCACGCACTCCGACCACGGCGAGTTGCTGTATACGCTGATCGACTTTTTGCGGCTGCGGGCGGCCTACGATCGGGTTGCCTGGAATCTGCGGCCGGTCGTGATGGCGCACGAAATCCTGGTGCGGCAGAACCGGCCGGCCGCCGCCGAATTGTGGCAGCAAGCCCTCGCCGAGCGAACGGCCGAAACGGCCGACGCCAACCTGGCCCGCTTCGACGAGCTGTGCAACCAATACGGCGTCCGGCTGCCCAGCGTGGCCGAGCGGCTCAGTGAGCGGTTTACCCGGCCGCTGGTCATCGACCGCGTGCGTGCCTTGGTGGCGCCCGCCATGGCCGCCGCCAGGAGCGGCGCCGCCGATTCGTTGGCCGCTTTTTCGGCGCTGAAGCAAGAAATCGCCGACATAGCCCAAGAGCCGGCCGGCGCCGGGCTCGACTTGCCCGACTGGCTGGAGGCGCTCGAAGAGGAAGTGTCCGCCGTCCGCTGCAAACGACGCAATCAACACACCACGGACGACGCTCCGCGCCAAACCGAGCAAGTCCGCCTCAGCTGGGAGGAGTGGCAACGCCAGATCTCCGAAAATGGGACCTAGTTTTCCGCTGCTAGCAGTTACCTTCTGCCCTCCGGGAATTGTCAGACGCCCTCCGGGAATTGTCAGACGGGAATTGGAGAAACGTGTAAATCTGTAGGGAACGCCCTCCGCGGCGTTCCGC
>CAZHIV010000558.1:0-6003 GCA_964532675.1 uncultured Planctomycetaceae bacterium | reverse complement strand
GATTACCCACCCTATGCGGTGCCAGAGTCGTACATCACCGGCGTAGTCATCAACATCTACTGGCCGATAAGTCGATGGACTAGCTTTCGTTGAGAACCGAGCCACGAAAAACCAAAAGCCGCACAGCGGCGACATTCGATGGGGCCGATGTCGCCGCTGCGCGGCTTGCGATTATCTTCCACTAGCTACCGTGGGCTTACGCCCACGGCTAATCGCTAGCGCCGCTGCGCGGCTCGCCTTCGACGGACGTTGCTCGGCGTGTCGTCGCAACGAGTATTGCACCAGCGATCACAATGCCCACCGCCGCCGCGGCGAGCCACGTTGCCGGCAGGTGCGCTCGCTCCTCGACGCCCCAGCCGCGGGCGGTCAGCGCGCCTTCGTAGTAGCTCACCGAGAGCAACAAGCCGTTATGCACCACGTGCAGTGCCATGCACGGCAACACGCTCTGCGTGCGCAGCCGCACCCAGCCGAGCACCAGGCCCAGGAACGTGCTGGTCAGGAAACGGCCCGGCGTGAGCACCTCGTGAAACAGGCCGAACAGCAGCGACGAAACGAGCACCGTTCGGTCCGGAGCCAATACGGTCCGCAGCGAGGAAAACAGAAACCCGCGAAACGCCAGCTCCTCGAACAGCCCCGGCACCACCGCCATCATCACAAGGATCAGCCCCAACGGAAGTTCTCGCCACGCGGCGAGCATCGCCTGCGCCGCGCGGACTTGCTCCTGGCCGAGCACGGAGAGCCCGGCGCGCTCGCTGACCAGATAGATCTCATGCGCGACGGGCCACAGCACAAGTCCCAGTAATGCGGCGCTCAGCAGGGCCGGCGCGCCGACGCGCCGCATGGCAAAACCCGTGCTCCAGCGCACGCGGCCGAACGTGGCCAGCAGGACGGGCACGCCGCCGAAAACGGCCGCGCTGATCAAGCCAACGACCACCAGGCGGCGGCCCATGTCGAGCTCCTTCGAGCCGGCCACCCCCGTCCCCAGCACGAAGTAGCACGAAAACATGATGGCCAGCCCGAGCATTGCCGTCGGCAGGCTGGCCGCACGCTGCGGCTCCGCCGGCCGACGCACCAGGTCGGACCACGTCGACTCGCTGCCGTAAAGGATCGCGTCGGTGCCGAAGATGCGGGCCGCCAGCGCGATCGCCGCCGCCACGTAGAAAGCCGTCGAGCACACGGCCGCCACGGCCAGGCTCGTCTTGACGGACCCTTCCAATAGGTCGCGCGCCAGCATCACGATGTTCACCAGCGGCGTCACTGCCATCCAGCCGGTAAACTCCAATCCCGGCATCAAGCACACGATGCCCGGCACCAGGCACAAGAGCATCAGCGGAATGATATAGGCCTGGGCCTCCTTGAAGCTTCGCGCGTAGCTGGTCAGCGCAAGCAGGATGGCCGAAAAGAACGCCGCGAACAGCGCCAGCAGCAACAGCACCTTGACGATCACATCCAGCGTCATTCCGCCGCCGAACAGGCTGGCCGCCAGGCCCGTCGTATGCGCGGTGATGGTCATGCCGACCAGGTTCACCAGCGCCGTGAGCAGCGCCACCGTAAGCACGGCGATATACTTCGCCATCAACAGGCCCACCCGCGGCACGGGCGCCGCGATGAGCGTTTCCAGCGTGCCCCGCTCGCGCTCGCCGGCCGTCAGGTCGATGGCCGGATAAACGGCCCCCGTGACCGTCATCAGCACCAGGATCAGCGGCACGAGCGCGGCCAGCGAGAAGACGGGCGCGCCGGAAAAGGCGATCGGCCGCCGCTCGGTCGCCGCCGGCATCGCGGCCACCAGGCCCAACTGCACGAGCTGCTGGTTCAGCCGCACCTCGTTGTACGCCTGCAGCCGCGACTCGACGAAGTGCAGCGCCGCCTCGCTCGTGGGCGAGCCGGCCCGGTACACGAGCTGCCACGTCCGCGGCGTTTGCAGGCCTTCCTCGGCATCGCCAGCAGGCCCGCGTCGTTGCAGCACCGCCAGATGCAGGCCGGAGCCGATCACCTGCCGCGCCGCCTCCTCGGTCGGCAACACCCATATCGTAATTGACGGATTCTCCTGCGTGCCCAGGCCGGTGGGCGAAGCCGGATCGGGCCGGTCTTTTGAAACTAGGGTGCCTGCTAAGTTATCCGACTCACCCGCTGCAGAAGAATCCCGACCCCTGCGCCACGCAACTTCCCGGTCGCCGACTCGCAGTTGTCTCTTGAAAGTCTCGCCCGCACGCTCCGAATCGACGCCGATCACGTACTCGACGTCCTGGTCCACGGAAATCGACGTCAGCAGAAACCGCTGGAAGGCGATCGCCAGCAGCGGATAGATCAACAACGGCATCACCACCAGCGTAATGATCGTGCGGCGATCGCGGAGGATTTCGCGCAGCTCCTTCAGCACCAGCCGCCGCAGCCGGCCAAACAATTGCCGCCGCTCGGCGGCGGAGTGCGGCGGTTCAGATGAATCTAGTGACATTTGGCTGACATTGCCTCTGTAGGGAACGCCCTCCGCGGCGTTCCGCGCTCTGCGTCCGACCGACGGAACGGCACAGAGGCCGTACCCTACAGGTGTAGGGAACGCCCTCCGCGGCGTTCCGCGTGGTTCGGTGGGGCCGACGGAACGGCACAGAGGCCGTTCACTACAGGTTTAAGGAACCGACACTCCCGTGGGTTGGAAGAAACTACGAAACATATCGACCAGCGTCTGGCAGCCCGTCGCGGCGCGAAGCTCCTCCAGCGTGCCCTCCATGCGCAATTGGCCCTGGTGCAGCAGTCCGAACCGGTCGCACAGCCGCTCGGCCTCGTCCAATCGATGCGTGCTCACGATCACCGCTTTCCCCTCGTCGCGCAGCCGGCGGACGTAGTCGATCACCACCTGGCTGCCCAACACGTCCAGCCCCCGCGTCGGCTCGTCGAGCAGCATCACCGGCGGCGCATGGATCAACGCCCGCGCGAGAATCACGCGCTGCCGCTGGCCCGTGCTCAACAGCGCGCAGCGGCGGCCCAAGAGCTGCGTCAGGTCGAACAGCTCGCCCAGGCGGCGCAGGTTGTCGCGGGCTTGACGCGGCGGAACGCCGTACAGGTCCGCAAAGAACAGCAGCATCTCGCGCACCGAGAGCCACGGATACACTCCGTCGCTCGCCGACACCAGACCGACCCGCGACTTCACCTCGTCCGGCGCATGCGTGGTGCGAAACCCCGCCACCTCGGCGTAGCCATGGTCTGGCTGCAACAGGCCCACGATCATGCGGATCGTCGTCGTCTTGCCGGCCCCGTTCGGACCCAACAGGCCGTACACCTCGCCCGCCGATACGACGAACGACAACCGGTCGACCGCCACGATCGGGCAGCCGCCGCTGTAAAACCGCTTCGTCAGCTCGTGGATGGTGATCATGCGCCGCCATTCGGGAAACAACGTCATGTGAGCGAGCCGCTCGACGAACCAACGACGACGCACGCCACAAGTCATTCTAGCCAGCTAGCCGCGACCCCAACGGGTCGCCGGGGTCGTGGAGGCAATCCTCCGGCGACCCGTTGGGATCGCGGCTGAATTTTGCGCTACATACACTGTCTCGCCACTCACTCACGATTTGCAGTCAACCATTCGCGCGGTTATCCTGAGCGTATCGCGAAAACCATCGGTCGTCCACGCACGGCGACCGCGACGCAGCGATTCGCGGATCGAAGGGTGCTTAATCGATGAACGTTTCTACCATTGCAATCCTACTGGGAGCCGCGCTAATGGCCAAAACCGGCGTTGCAATCACCGTCGAGCCGGGCAAACAGTTGCCGCAGTCGGTGACCGTTCAGGCCCGCGGCGACGGCGACGAGCGCGCCGTCACGGTTCGCTATATGCTCTTCGTGCCGCAGGCGTATGAACCCGTCGGAAAGAAGTGGCCGCTGATGCTGTTCCTGCACGGCCTTGGCGAGTGCAGCAACGACGACCTGTCGCGCGTCAAAATTCACGGCCCGGCCAAGCTCGTCGACTCGCGGCCCGACTTCCCGTTCGTCCTCGTGACGCCGCAGTGCCCGCCGCCGGGCCAGGACCGGGAAAAGATTCGCGCCGCCTGGAAGCCCGGCGAGCTAGTCCAGTTGCTCGATCACGTGATCGGAAAGCTGAACATCGACGAAGCGCGCGTTTACGCGACCGGTCTCAGCATGGGCGGCTTCGGAACGTGGCGGCTGGCCGCGGCCTATCCGGAACGAATCGCGGCCGCGGTGCCCATCTGCGGCGGCGGCGAGCCGAAGAAAATGGCGCCCACTCTCCGCCGCGTCCCGATCTGGGCCTTTCACGGCGCACGCGACGAAGTCGTGCCTCTCATCCGCAGCCAGGAAATGGTCGACGCCGTCCGCGGCGCCGGCGGCGACGTGCGACTCACCGTGTATCCCGACGTCGGCCACAACTCGTGGGAAAAAGCGTACGAGAACCAGGAAGTCTACGACTGGCTCCTCTCCCACCGCCGCAAGTAGGCGAGTTTCTTCGAAAACGCGCATTCGCGTCTCGGACTGGCGCGGCTACATGACCTACCGCGCATCGTCCGTCACGCCCGGCCAGTTGTCGGTGCGAAACGGCGTCACCGGCAGGCCGACCTGGTTGTAGAGATTGCACACCGGGTTATCCGCCCAGGCATAGCGGACGGCCACCGGCTTCTCCACGTTCTCGCTCGAAACGGTCACTTCGTCCGGTCCGGTGATCTCCGCCTTGGCCCGCACCCAGCGGCGGTCCTCGCCGGCTATCGCGAAGCCCTGCACCTCCTTGGCGTCGAGCGTGATCAGCTTTCCGCCGACGTCCTTGAACTTCACGACGACCCTCCCGCCCTTCGCTTCCATCGAATCGTATCGCGGGCTCTGGCAGACGATATCGCGGCCGTACTCGCGGGCCAGCGCCCACCGCGCCAGCCGCTTGCCCACCTCGAGCTTGTTGCGCGGGTGAATGTCGGCCGCGTCGCCCAGGTTGATGATCACCGCCTGGCCGGTGTTCGGCAGCCGGTCCTGCGTCATGGTCTGGGCCTCGCGCAGCTCGGCCCACGCGCTGTCGGCCGGCTTCGGCTTTTCGGGCAGGAAGTCGGCCAACTGCACCCAGTAGAAAGGAAAATCGCCCTGGTCCCAGTCCTCGCGCCACGACTCGATCATGAGCGGGAACATCTCGCGATACTGGTGCGCCCGGCCGGCGTTCGATTCGCCCTGGTACCAGATGACGCCGCGAATCGCGTAACCGAGAATCGGCCCCAAGCGGGCGTGATACAAATTCGCCGGACGGTGCTGGCCCTTCAATGGATCGGCCCACCAGGGCCGATCGGGCGGCTCCGGCTGATCGGCCGCCCGGGCGGCGTCGGCCCGCTTCTGCCACGCGGCCAACCGTTTCTCAAAATCGGCCCGCGTCCTGGCAACGTCTTCCGCCGTGGCGATCTGGTCCCACTTCTCGAGCAGCGCCTCGTACAGTGGTTCGCCCTCCAACCGTTCGCGGCGAATCCATGCCTCGCACGACGAACCGCCCCACGAGTTGTCGATCAGCCCGATCGGCACATCGACCTGCTGCTGCAGCTCGCGTCCGAAGTAGTAGCCAACGGCCGAGAATCCCGCCACAGTTTCCGGCGAGCACACTTCCCACCGGCCGTCGAAGTCGTCGACCGGCTTCTGGCTGCCCTGTCCCTTCACGCGCACCAGACGAATCCGCGGATGGTCGGCCGCCGGAATCTCCAGGTCCGCGTTCGACGCGGCCGACACCGGCCACTCCATGTTCGACTGCCCGGAACAGAGCCACACCTCGCCCACCAGCAGGTCGTTCCGCTCGAGCCGGTTCTTGCCTTCCACCACCATCGTCAGCGGCTCGCCCGTCGCGAGCGGCGAGAGCGTCACCCGCCACTTGCCCTCCTCGTCGGCCGTCGCCTCGTGCGTTTGCCCCGCGATCGAGACCGTCACCTCCTCGCCCGGCTCGGCCCAACCCCACACCGGCACGCTCATCTCGCGCTGCAGCACGGCTTGATCGCTAAAGATGGCCGGCAGCCGCACCTCCGCCCGCGC
>CAZHIV010000557.1:0-10730 GCA_964532675.1 uncultured Planctomycetaceae bacterium | reverse complement strand
GCCTTCCACCTCGGCGCGACTCACCCTCGATCTGCCCGCTGGCAAAGAGCCGATCGTCGACGGGGGAGTTGTGCTGGTCTCTCGGCCGCTGCCACGGGGTGCCGGAGACGTCCAGCGCCAAATGCGTTGGGAAGTGGCGCTCGATTCTTACGCCAATTCGACCCTCCGCATCGTCGACGTTGGCGACACCGCGAGCCCACGCCGGGACACCGCCCGTAGTTGGGAAGAAACCGCGCCGGCATTCCGCGAAGACATTCACTATCGGATTACGCAGCGCGGGCTGGATATCGAGGCAACCTGGCATCTCGACGAGTCGGTTCTTGATCGTCGGGAAATGGCGATGCCTTTGCCCGAAGGCCTGCAATTCGTTTCTGCCTCGCTCGAGGATCGCGAATTGTTGTGGCGGGTCGAGCAAGCCGACCGATCGGCCGCGAAGACCGTCGTCCTCGATATGCCAGAGATTCCAAGCGGCCCGCTGAAAATTGCCGTGCGGGCGTGGCAGCCACTGGTGCTAGATCGCTCGTGGGAGTTGCCGGCGTTGCGACCGCAAGCGGTGTTTTGGCAGTCTGGTACCGCCGCGCTCTCAATCGGCCCTTACCTGGAATTGCATGCGTTGAGCCATAAAGATTGCGTGCAGACCGCGGTGAGCCGGCCCGACGATGGAAACGCCGAACCGGAGATCATCCGGTTGGCGATGTACTCGCCCGTCGCCTCGGTGAAGGTGAGGGTCGCGCGCCGCCACCCGCAGGCCACCGTTCGGCTCGGCTCGTCGCTGACGCTGGTGGACCCGGACGTTAATGCCCGGCTCGTGAGCCAGTGGAACGTGTCCCAAGGCAGCCTGCACAAGCTGTCCGGCGAGCTGGCGCCCGGTTGGATTATCGAAGCCGTGGAAACGACCCCGGCGGACGCATTGGGCGACTGGTTCGTCGACGAGCAAGGAGAGCGCCATCGGATCGATATCCAATTGGCCCGCGCCACTCGGCCGGGTCGCGATATTCGCGTCTCACTTACCGGCCGGCTGCAGCGTGCGGCGATGGGCGAACCAATCTCGGCCGCGACCCTGCGCATGGTCGATTGGTCGGATGCCGTCGTGGGGCAACATCTTCTCACGTTTCAGACCGTGGAACCCTACACGTTCGAGCCGACCGGCAGCCTGCCGGCCGTCGACGCCGAGTCGCTGCTCGACGAGCAGCGGGAGCGAATCGGCCTGGCTTCCGGGAAGACAAAAGTATTCGATCTGGCCCGTGCCGGCGACGATGCGGGTCTGAAGCTGTCGCTCGAGCGCGGCCAGTACGAAGCCGAGATTCGAGTCGCCGCCGCCTATGTGGGGGACAAGCTCTCGCAGACATATCGTCTCACGATCGACCCCGCTACGAACGGCGTCGACCGAGTATTAGTCTATGCTACGGCGTCGCTCGGCGAAGACGTGCGGTGGACGGAAACCACGCTCGATGCGGCGCTCTCCGCCGAACGGCTGCCGGCCGACGATCCGCGGCGCACCGGTTTGCCCGACGGCGGGGAACTGTGGCTGGTGCGACTGCCGGGGCTCACGACCCGCAGGGTGGAAATCGGGACTACGGTCGTCGCCGCCTGGCCGGAGCGCCAAGCGTTGCCGTTGCTCGCTCTGCCGGAAGCCGCTGAGCAGCGCGGTCATGTCGTTATCCATGCCGCCATGGACCGGATGCCGACGTTGGAGCCGCAGGGCGTGCAGGCGACTTCGTTGCCGGTCGAAACCCATGCGCCATCGACGACCGACGGGCTGCCGCCGGCGCGCGCGGCGGTTCGTTATGATCCGGCCAGTTGCCTGACAAAAGCTCGCTCAGCGCACTTATGGCTGGGTCCCAGCATGGATAACGACACGAGTCGCCTCACCGCCAGGCATGTCGAGTTGGAGTCGTACTTCTGGCCAAACGGCCGCGCGAAACATCGCGCCGCGTACGATCTGAAAAATGAAGGCGCGTCGGAGTTCGATCTGCGGTTGCCCGAGGGTGCGACGCTCGGCGCCGTGCTGCTCGATGGCCAGACGCTGGAGCAGCCGGTCGGCGCTCATTCCAGCCACTTGTCGACGATTCCCTTGGCGGCGGGCGCTCGCTCGGTGAGCATCACGATCCATTTCGACACGCAAGGCAGCCCGCTGGCCGCCGGCAGCCAGCTCCAGCCGCCGTGGATTCACGGGACGATTCCCATCCTGGACGGCCGCTGGACCATCTGGCTCCCCGAAGAGTTCTCCGCAACGGAGGCCGAGGATGGAATGGCAGGCGAAGGCTATTCTTGGCGCCGGCGCCTGTTCGGCCCGCTCGGCCGACCGTTCAACGAAACGGTCTTCCGGCCACTTAGATCGAGGGATTGGGCCAGGCTGCTCGACCCGCTCGGCAGCACATCGGCACGCGCGGCACCGCCGGAGGCGGAACTTTTGGGATGGACTTCGTACCGCAATAGCTTCGTTGCACAGGCGCCCGCGGCGGTTCGAGTGGCGCATCCACCGGCGATGTCGGCGTGGAGCATCGTGGTTTTCTTGATCTGCGTCGTCGGCGGCAGGCGGCTGCGACAACGCGGCAGCTCGTTCGTCACGCTGCTGGCGACGGCCGCTGTGGCCGCTCTCCTACTGCCGGCGGCGATGGCCCCCCTCGCAACCGGGGTCCTGCTGGGACTTCTGTTCTCTCTCATCGCCCACTGGCCCCGGCCTGCGTCGATGCACCACGCCGATTCCCGGTCCTGGAGTCGGATCTCAACCGTCAGCATGCCGGCTATCTTGCTGGTTCTGGTCGCAACGAAGTTGGCGCTGGCCGAGCCGGCCCCGAAGCGCGCGGCATCGCCCGAGCCGGCGTCGACGACGACGATCGAACGCGTACTCATTCCGGTCGATGCAAGCGGCCGGCGGGCAGACAGCAAGACGTACCTCAGCGAGCGGTTCCTTCGCCAGTTGCTTTCATCTCGCACCAGCGGCGCTCAGGCGAATTGGCAGTGGGTGCTGCTCGACGCGGCGTATCAAGGCGAGCTGCGGGAACGGGCGAAAGCGACCGACAACGTCGCCGCCGACTGGACCGTCGCTTTCGAGATCGACGTGCTGGCGCGCGAGACGGTGGTCGTGCTGCCTCTGGTGCGAGATGAAGCCGCTTGGCGAGAGACCGCGATGCTCGATGGCGTCCCGGTCCCGGTCACGTGGCGCGATGAGGGCCGCGGCTGCGAGATTGAAATCAGCGAACCCGGGCGATATTGGCTCACGCTATCGTGCGTGCCGCGCACTGCGACCGACGGCCGGCGGAATTCGGTGGCGCTAACCGTTCCGCCGCTGGCCGGAGCACGCCTGCGGCTCGAGTATCCCAAGGCTCTGACCGGATTGACGGTTTCCGGCACTGCGACCGCCCCGGGCGCGTCGGAGCCGGCGGGCATTCTCGAACGCAATTTGGACGCCACCGACCGGCTGGTCGTCGAGTGGCCTTCGATCACCTGGACGGCCGGAACCACGCAGAGCTTGCGCGTTACCGGAATGCGATGGTTACGGATCGGCGCGGACGAGGTGCGGCTCGACCTCAGGTATGTGATCGAGGGAGGCGCTCGTGGGCCAGATGAGCTGGTCGTGGCGTTCGACCGCCGCTGGAAGCTGCTGAAGGATAACCATCCGCCGGGACAGGCGTCCGATGGCCCCGACGGCCGGCAGTTGCTTCGCGTTCCGCTTCCGCCGGACGAAACGGATCGCCAGGAGGTTACGCTGCGATGGCGGTTGGCCGGCGGAAGCGCCTTGGGCCGCTTGCGACTGCCCCCGATCGAGCTGATTTCCATGCCCGTGACGAACCGCTGGCTGGCGATTTCGACCGATCCCGCGCTGGAGTGCGAGATTATCGACGGCGCGGCCTCGCCGGGGTCGGTCAATGAGTTCCTGGCGATGTGGGGCCATGCCGAGCAAGTCCCCCAACTGGTGATGGGAAACTTCCAGACGGCCGTGCCCGGGAACGTGGCCGTGCATCCGCGCCAGGGCGAGTCGACGATCGACGAGGTGCTCCACGTGGCGGCCGGCCGCGGCGCGCTGCAGGTCGCCTACCAGGCCGATGTCACGCCGCGCGCGGCGCACGAGTATCAATTCCAACTCTTTGTGCCTGGCGGCTTGACAATCGACGGAATCACACTTACCACCCGGGGGCGGCGAGTGCCCGTTCGCTGGGCTCGCGTCGACGAAACCCAGGTGAACGTCTTCTTTGAAGAGCAAGTGTCTGGCGAATATCGCGTCGTGCTGCGCGGAACCGCGCCCGTGGCCGACGACGGTATCTGCCCGCTGCCGCGGGTGGCGGCGACGTCGATGGAATCTGCTTCGCAGCACCTGCAGCTTTACCGGGAGGATGAAGTCCTCGTCGAGCTGATCGGGGTATCCGCCACGGGTCGCTTGCCGGAGGGACCGCGCGATCTGCCCCCGGCTAGTTGGACGGCACGACCGGTCGACGCTTACCGGCTCAATAAAAGCGGATTTGGTACAGCCCGGCTGATCGTCGAGGCCAACCACGTCCGCGTCTCTGGGCCGACGCTGCTGGCCCTTCAACGAGACGCCGGCGTTTGGTCGGCCAGCTTCCGTGCGCGGTTGACCGTCGACGAGGGGCAACTCGATACCTTGAAACTTCGGGGACCGGCGACGTGGTCCGGGCCGTTCAGTTTCGAGTCGGACGTCCTCGCCGCCATGGAGCTGGAGGCGACCGATCCGCGCGGCTCGACGCTTGTGGTCCGCTTCGCCGAGTCGATTCAAGCGGGTGATTCCGTAGAGCTGTCGATTCGCGGGGGGATGGCGCAGATCGCGCAGGCGGCCATCGTCGTGCCGGAGATCGCGCCGCAACCGGTGGTGCATGGCAAACGCTACTTGTCGGTTCCCGCGCAGCTCGATGGACAACCGATCGCTTGGACCGAGACTGGTGTGCGCCCCAGCGAGCTGCCGCCGGAGCTTCGCGACGCGGAATTAGTGGACGCGCCGGTGGATAAGAGCGTATCGCAGAACCGTCGGGGACTGGCTCATTTAGCGGAGTCTTCGGAGCAAAATGTGCCTGTCCCCCTCTCCGCAGACGGTTCTGGGATAGGCTCTAAGCCTGCGCGAACGTTCGAAATCACCGACACCGAGTTTCGCCTGGCCGTTCAACCGGCCACCGTGCCGCGGCAATTGGCACGGGTGCGACTGGCGGACACAACCGTTTGGGCGGCCGCTTCGGATGCACAATTAATCGAAACGCGGCTGGTGCTCGCGGCGGCCGACCTGGTGCAGTGTACCCTGCAGTTGCCGCCGAGCCAGTCGCTCGTATCGGTGCGACTGGAAGGTAATCCCGCAATCGTCCGGCGCGTCGACGCGCGTCGGTGGCAAGTGAGCATCGGACCGACGCCGTTGCCGCAAATGCTGGAGGTCGTCACGGTTGCCCGCGGCGAGGTGGAGAATCCCCGACCACTTCGACGCCCACGACTCCTGGCCCAGGAAGCGCCGATTCCAGTCGAAGTTAGCCTGTGGTCGATCGGGTATCGTTCGGCGTCCACGCCTCCCCGCGTCGCCAATGCAGACACGGTGACGGAAACCGATCAAGCGGCCGTACGGTTGGACCGCCTCGTCAGCATCGCCGAGACGGCGACTCCGGCGGCTGTCGCGGCGGCAGTGCCGGACGGCTATCGCTGGTTTGACGGCTGGGCGGATCGGCTGATGCGGCTGCGGCAGGAAGCGGTCGAAAAGATGGCCGGCTCGCTGGACGGCCGGCCGCTTTCTCAAGTGCCGCGGCCTGCAGCAGAGCAGCTCACCCGTGCCGCCGAGCGGCTCGATGGCTGGATCGAGCAAGGCCATCAGCTCCTGGGACCGCCGAAGGCGGAACTGGATCAATCGTATAAGCCCGCTGCGGATCGTCCGGAGCCTGTACGCGCGGACGGTCAGTGGATTTACTGCGTCGCCGACGGCGGCGCCGAGCAATTGACGCTCGAACTGGCATCGGGGAGCGCGGCGCCACATCGGGTGAGGCTGCTCGGCTCAACGGC
Source organism: uncultured Planctomycetaceae bacterium (assembly GCA_964532675.1). GTDB lineage: Bacteria > Planctomycetota > Planctomycetia > Pirellulales > Lacipirellulaceae > JABDGM01. Next base: position 4,739 of record CAZHIV010000557.1, on the reverse strand, counting down.
GATCTTTTGCGCCGCGGTGGTAAGCGTTTGGCTGCTGCGGCGGCCGGCGGTAATCGATTTTCTCTACCGATGGCCGCATGCGATCGCGTTCCTCATGGGGATCGTCATTTGGGCCTGGCTTTGGCCCAGCTGGATCGGGCTTTTGATCGCCTTGGCGAGCTTGTTTTTTGCATGGCGCGTGGGCTGGCCCGGCCGGTCGCTGCCGATGGAGCGCAGCACTGTGTTGCGGCTGCCCCGAAGCGACGTGGTTGCGCCTTAGCCGCGGGGCGCTGGCCCCCGGTTAAATCGCCAAGGCACGAAAGGCTCGGCAAGGCGCCTTGGTGCGGGGGAAATGGTGGCCCTAGCAGTCAACGTCAGCGTTGAACATTTCCTGGTCCGTCACCTGAGCGCCTTGCTTTGCATCCCCCGTGCCTTGGCGTGGGGTCTGTCGATTGAATTCGCACGAACCGGACGCTTGCCACCCAGAGGGTACCCGCCGGCTGATCGGATCAGCCGCGGGGCGCTAGCCCCCGGTTTTGAAACTCGTTCCGTAGGCGTCGATCGAAATGCCGGCGCCCCCCGGCGCGCGGTGAGGCGCGTCGCCGGCCGGAGCGCTACCCCAGCGAATCGGTGAACAGCGAATCGGGAATGACTCGCTCGGCCGTGCGGCCAAACTCGGCCGGCGTCCGCCGCTGACCGACGGAATGCCAGGCAGCCACGTCGGCCAGCTCGGGCATCAACTCGATCAGTTGCTGCTCGAGCATGGTGGCGAAGCGCTGGATCGAGGAGCTTCCCGCCGATTCTTTGATGGCCCGCGCCGTTTTCATGATCCGCAGCAATCGGGCGCGGCTCAGCACCGTTTCCGACAAGGGCGCGTCGCTGTCGACGAGCAGGTCGGCCACGGGCACTTCGAGCGCCTGCTGCCAGCGGTACAGCTCCGAGAGGGCCATATCGCAATGGGGATCTTCCTGCCGTCGCACCTGGTCCATCGACGTTTGCATGCGTCGCGCCGCGCTGCGGACAGAAATGCCCTGCCGCCTGCGCGATTCGGCGATGCGGTGCAAAGGCCGCTTAACGATGGGCACCGGCACGGCCGGCGGCCCCGACAAATGGCCCAAACTGGTTTCCAAAGGAATGTTGTGAGCGAGATTCATCGCATTGCCTCCTGGTGCCCGCCGCGGCGGGCACGACCATGAATGATGAGAATGGTCGAACTGTTCCTGGACGAGATAATCTGCGCACGCTCTATGGTAACTGGCAGCTACCCAGTCCCTGCACCAGACGCGGGCAGCAGCAGATATCCGAACACAGCGCAGCGTTCACCCGCATCGTGCGCGAGAATCTGTCCTGCTGCATTCAGCACTCCATCGAATAGTTCGACGGAGACTCTTCAACCCAATGTTCCGGCTTCAGAGAAGGCTAGTTGAAAAGGTTGGCCCGAAGGCCTATTCGCCGGCGGCTAATAATGGCCATTGCCGGCCAAACGCTCATAATCCTAACTGCAATTTTACCGATTGCAAGCCAATTGTCGCCGGGTTTCGCACGCCGGGCGGCAGGCTGCTCCTTGCGCCGGCCGCATTGTAGCGAACCAGTACAAGAATTCGGCAGGGAATAAAGTGCTTAAACGGCGCCTGCGGCGTTTCGATACGCGCCGCGCCGCAATTTAACGCGCTGAAAAAAATTTTATCCGTTGCAGCGACTGTAAAGTACACGCCGTCGATGCAAGCGTTCTCAGTTTCCGCGCCCGGAGCGTTACTCGCCGAGCGCGAAGGCGGCCAGCGCCGCGAGGAACTTTGGTCGCGGCAGCGGCGGAATCTGGCCGACTCCCGCCGGATGGGAAACATGCGGTGAATCGGACCGCGGCCGGACGGCGATCGTCAAATCCTCGTTTGATTCCGCCTGGTTGCTTGGCCCGGCGGTGATCAACTGGAAGCCCAGCACGCGACGATGGGCCCGCTCCATGCCGGCCTGAATCGAAGCCAGGTTGGGGAGGTCGGTGACGCTGGGCGACGCCGCCGCCGCAGCGGCCGGAGCCTCGCCCGCCGCGGTCGTGTGCGCGAGCCAGTCCTGCCAGAGGTGCCGCATCTGCTGGGCGTTCACCGGCGTCACGCCGTCGTGGAGCATCACGGCGTCGCTGCGCACCCGACGCCGAACGTATTCGATCGTCGCCCCCAAGCCGCGACGATGACGGTGGCGCCGCACGAGGACTTGCGGATAGTGCGATGCAAGCTCCGCGGCCACGTCGAAGGTGGCGTCGGTCGAGCCGTCGTCGACAATCAGCACGCCGAACTCGGGCGTCAGCTCGCTGGCCAGCTCCAGCAGCTCGGTGACGTTGCGGCGCAGCCGCGACTCGGCGTTGTAAACCGGCAGCACGATGGTCAGCGACTTGCTCACACGCATTCTCCCAAATGGACACGAACTCGGGCGCTCACCGCCTCCTGCGTGTGATGTCGGTCCATCATGGGGATAGATCGGCCGGCCCGGCGGCTGGCCTGCAATACGGCAAAAAAGGCAAGCTTTGCGCCGCCCTTGCCGCCGGCGCCGGTTGTCTGCGCGGCAAGGTTTTGCGGAGTCGTGTGGACGGTGCGGGCGGCGCGGCCAGCCGGGACGCTCGCATCGGCAGAGATTTGCAGCCCGTAGGGGTTATAGCGCGCGCCCGACGGCTGGCTGCGCCGTCGCGGGGCGGGTATGCTGACAAGCGGCATCGAACTGCACCGCGCCGCTATGCGAGGCCCGATATGAGTCAGACCGATTCCGATGCGCCGGCCTTTTCCGGACCCGACGGCCTGGTGACCGCCGTCGCCCAGGACGCCGCGACCGGGCAAGTGCTGATGGTCGCCCACATGAACCGCGAGGCCTGGATCGAAACGCTCGCCAGCGGCCGGGCCGTGTACTTCAGCCGCAGCCGAGGCCGCTTGTGGCGCAAGGGGGAGGAAAGCGGCAACATTCAGCGGGTCAAGGAAGCGTTCGTCGACTGCGACGGCGATGCCGTGCTGTTGAAGGTCGAACAGGTCGGCGGGGCGGCGTGCCACGAAGGGTATCCATCCTGCTTCTTCCGCCAGGTGACAAACGACGGTTCGTTGAAGCTCGTCGCCGAGCGGGTGTTTGATCCCAAGGATGTGTACGGGAAGGGCGGACATTAGAAGCCGTTTAATACTCTCTCTCTCCCCCTGGGAGCGGGCCGGGGTGAGGGCGAGTTACCGGCAACCGATGCACCCTCACCCTGCCCTCTCCCAAAGGGAGAGGGTTTTTGACACTGGTTCGAGCATCGCTCCCACGGACTGGCCGCTTCAGCGACCTATCCAGTGCCAGGGCGACCCAAACTTGCGAGGACGTTTCATCATGAGCCACGAAGCTCGGCTGAAGGAACTAAACTTGGAGCTGCCGCCCGGCGCGAAGTCGTTGGGCGTGTACCGGCCGGTGGTCGTCGTGGGCGGGTTGGCCTACCTCTCCGGCCACGGGCCGGTCGGCGTCGACGGCACCGCGACGTGTGGCCACCTGGGCGTCACCCTCCAGAAAGAAGCCGGTTACGAGGCGGCCCGTCGCACCGGATTGGCGATGCTTGCCACGCTGCGGCAACATTTCGGCAGCCTCGACGCCGTGCGCCGGATCATCAAAACGACCGGCTTCGTCAACGCCACGCCGGAGTTCAAGGACCATCCGGCGGTGATCAACGGTTTCAGCGAGCTGATGCGCGACGTCTTCGGCCCCGAGGCCGGCATCGGGGCCCGTAGCGCGATGGGCGTCGCGTCGCTGCCGGCCGGCTGGGCCGTCGAAATCGAGGCCATCTTCGAGCTGGAAGAAACGCAGTAACCCCGCCCGCTGCTGCAACAAAAACAGTGGCCCCGGCCGCCGGCCGGGCCCTCAAGAATCGCCCTAGCCCCGGCCGCCGGCCGGGGCCCAGCTTTCTTCCTAAGTGCGTTCTAACGAAACGGCCGGGGACTGGCTCAATTTGCGGAGTCCTCGGAGCAAATTGTGCCTGTCCCCCTTTCGGTAGACGTTTTGTTAGAACGCTCTAACAAGAAAATAGCGGAGGAGGGACTCGAACCCCCGACACGCGGATTATGATTCCGCTGCTCTAACCAACTGAGCTACTCCGCCGCAATCGATTTGTGAACCCGATCCGCGCGACGAAACGCGGAGCATCAATTATCGGAATCGGCGGATAGTTAGTAAAGGGCGAAGTAAGGGTAGACGAGAAGAGGTTGCCCGTGTCTGGCTCGTCGAGCGATCTCCGCTACCCCTGCTCTGGTTTTTGCGTCGCTTTGCAAAGTCGATTTTTTATTGCAAAAGTCCCTCCTTTCGCTCCTCGCGCCGACACGACGTGACGGCAAATAAAGTGAGACGACGCGACTCCCGTTGCAAAACTCTGACCGTATTGCGTTTCGCGAGCGCGAGTCGGCGGAGAAAAGGAGTTAAGCCACGTTGGCTGGCCGAGAGCGCGCACCGCTAGCGCAGGCCGACGCGGCGGTGGGGCGACGGCGACGGACGATGTCGGGGTGCAGTGCTGAATTGTCAAAGAACGAGCGGCTGCAGGGCACCGTAGGACCAGCTTAGCAGAATGATATACGTCTGTCCACGTTCGTTTTGGCCGGGGCGGGAGGAGCGGGAGACGGGGAGACAAGGGGAGACAGGGAGAGGGGCGCGGCGCGAACTTGGTCGCCCAAAACTGTGTTCGATCTCACGGATACTTGTCTGCTGGCGGGTGGTAATCGTTATTCAGACGCGGGCGTGAAATATCAGTAATGTCCCCTTTTCAC
>CAZHIV010000556.1:0-6221 GCA_964532675.1 uncultured Planctomycetaceae bacterium | reverse complement strand
TCCAAGAGGTCGTCGCCGATGTAGCAAACCTGCTCACGCGAGAGCATCAGGTCGGCGGCAATGGCGTCAACTGCCGGGAGCTTGTCATCCACGCCTAACTGCACGATATCGAGCCACAGGTCGGCGGCCCGGCGGCGGATGGATTCCAAGCTGCGGCCAGTGACGATGCCAAATCGCTTCCCCGCCTCCCGCCACAGCCGCACGCCCATGCCGTCGCGAATGTGAAATTTCACGAACTGCTGCCCGTCGTCCAGCAGCTGAATCCCGCCGTCGGTCATCACGCCGTCGACGTCGCTGAGGATCAGCTCGATGTTCGCGCAGAGTTTTGTCAGGGACATTGCGATAAGCGTTCGATTACTGACTTACCACGAAAAACACGAACGACACGAAAAATAGAAAGACCGGATGTGTCCGCTTTCGTGTCTTTTCGTGTTTTTCGTGGTTCAACTCACGCCGCTTTCTTCGGAGTCTTCGCGGTCGACTCGGCTTGTGCTTTCAAACCGACGACGTCGGTCACGTCGACCAATCCGATCGGCCGGCCCTTTCCGTCCACGACCGGCAGTTCGCTGAATTTGCGCTGGGCGAGCAGGGCGACGGCTTCGCGCACGCGAGTGCCACTCTGGACGGTCGTAGGCCGGGCCGCCATCACGTCGCGGATCGGCCGGTCGAGGGCCGCCTCGTCGCGCCGCTCGAAGAGCCGCGCCAGGTCGCTATCGGTAAACAGGCCGGTCAGCCGGCCCGCCTTGTCGGTGAGCATAATGGCCCCGCTGCGCCGGCCCGGCTTGCTGCAGGCCACGATCACGCCGCGCACGGTGAGGGAGTCGCTCGCACATCGGCATTCGTCGAGCGGCCGCATGATGTCGTCCACCCGGCCCAGCTTGCGGCCCAGCGCCCCGCCCGGATGGAAGCGGGCGAAATCGTCGGCCTGGAAATTGCGCATCTTCGAAAGCACCAGCGCCAGGGCGTCGCCCACCGCCAGCATCGCGGTGGTGCTGGTGCTCGGCGCCAGGCCCAGCGAGCAAACCTCTTCCAGGTCGCCAAGCTCGATGACCACCGTGGCCGCGCGGCCGACCGTGCTGGTGCGCGACGAGGCAATCGCCACGAGCGGCACGCCGAATTCGCGGAGCGACGGCAGGAGCTGCACGACCTCGGCCGTTTCGCCGCTCTGCGTGAGCATCACGACGACATCGTCCGGGTGGATGCGGCCCAGATCGCCGTGAAAGGCCTCGGCGGGATGCAGAAAGTGGGCCCGCGTACCGGTCGAGGAAAGCGTCGCGGCGATTTTCTGGCCGATCAGCCCGGCCTTGCCCATGCCGGTGATGATCGCGCTGCCCTTGCACGCGAACAGCAATTTCACCGCCTCGCAAAAGGCCGAGTCGAGCCGATACGAAACCTTCCACACGCCGGCCGCCTCGCGACGCACGATCTCACGTGCCGCGCGAAGCTGTTCCTCGGCAGACAAAATAACCGGCTGGGGCGCGCTGCGCCGCCGGGGAGCATCCTTGCTCATCGGGGGTATTTCCTTGGCGTGCAGAATTAAGAGCTCATTCAAAGACGCCAAGGCGCCAAGTTCGCCAAGGCGAGATTAACCACGAAGAGCACGAAGGACACAAAGGGGGTAAGACGAACGAGGGATCTCAGCACATCTGCCGAAATGCCGATTATCTTTGTGGCCTTGGTGCCCTTCGTGGTTCAAAATAATCTCTACCGGTCTTTGCGGCTTGGCGCCTTTGCGTGAGAAATTTTTCAGGCGGGCGGATTCTAACGAGCACCCGCCGTAGCGGCAATGCGACCGCTCGGCGCGCAAAAAAAGCTCCCAGAAAAGCACACGTCCCAGGGGGGCAAAGGACGCAGTCACCTTTCCGGGAGCGATTGGACGCAATAACGCTTGCGTGCGGGCGGACGCACAACGGGTCGCTTTAGGGGGGAGCAAGCGACTGCCGCGCGTCGGGGAGTGTATCGTAGCGGAAGGCGGGCCTCCGTGCCAACGCCAACCGCTGCGGGGTCGCTGCCTCCCTAAACGGGGGGCCGACCCTTCCACGTGGTCCGTTGGTCGGGTTGGCGATCGACGAGTTTGGCCGGAGTTCGAAGTGCCAAGGCGCCAGTCGCAGTTGTTCAGGAGAAAATCCCACGACGACTTGCCCCGCGGGCCCCTCATTCCCTCGTCGTGGGAGCGGGAGAATACGGCAGGGCGAAGATAGGGTCAAGGCGAGTTTCTGAATTCGTTCGAAACGAATTCCTGCTGCCAGCAAGCGCGCCGCACCACGCGACGCCTATCGCGAATAAAAAGCGCAAGGCCGCCTAAGGCAGCGTCAGAAAACGTGAGCCCCAAGTAACAGCTCTCACGGCGTCTAACGCGAAAAAGAGTCCGAGCCCGACCCAATGGGTCCAAGTGCGCCGGTTGCCGCGCCGGTAATCATTAGCCGCCGCCCAAACAGCGCACGCCATCATGCCGACGCTGGCAATGGTTGCTAGTAGCAGGGACGTGGCCTCAAACGACCATTCAAGGTTTTGAAAGTATCGAAAGAGAACGGAGCGCACTGCCGGCAAGAAACCAATCGTCGCACCCGCGGCTTTGAGCGCAAATAATAGCCGCCAGGGCAGCGTGTCGGCAACGCGCCACGCCAGCCACGCAAAGAGCACCACGGGGAGAAGAAAGTACACAAACACCAAGAAATGAGCGGCGGCAAACAAAACATCGATTCCACTCCATAGGAGAACGTTTTCTCCCCAAGGCGATTGCACAACGATGAAATGGATGGGCGGCGTTGTCAGGTGACGCAGCGCGTCGGGGGAAATCGCAAGGGGCAGCCATTGACCTGGTTGGGCGAATGCGGCGTAGCCCTTCACGTGCCAATAAACCGAAAATCCGACGAGCGTTACGGCGGCCGCCTGAATGATCTGGGCCGCGGTAAACAGCACCATGGTCGAGGCGGCGAATTCGTCGACCAGTTTCCAGTTCTCCGGCCGAAGCTGTGCCCGCCAGATCATAAACTGCAGCGCGGCCACCGCCCCGCACGTCAGGAAGTGGTGGATCCGCAGCGGCGGCGGGTCGGGACGCGTTGATGCAGGCTCGTCGCTCATTGCGGGTTCTCCGTTTCCGCCAGGCGCTTGATGTGCCGCAGGACGCGGGCGTGGATGCGGTGCACGAGCCAGTCGCTCCAGATGGTCCAGTAGGCGTGGGGGCGGATGTCGAGCGTGTACCACGTGCGGCCCACCAGGCGCGTGCCGCCATCGGGCAGGGCGAGGAGCTCGAATTCGCCGCGGGTCGAGCAGAACGCCCCGTCGAGGTGCGGCGGGTGGATATGGCGGTAGGGCGTCAGCTCGAACATCGGCACCGGCTGCTCGCGCACATCGAACGCCAGCCGGTGCGGCGCGTCCCAGGCGGTGATCGGCTCGATGAACGCGCCGGTGGAGAAGATGCAATGCCGCACGGCGCCGACGCCCTGGCCCTGAATTTGCGCCCGCATCGGATACGCGATGCCCAACCGGAAAAGCCACTCGGGCCGCTCGGTGATCTGGGAGAAGCCGATCACATTCTGCCAGACGGTTTCGGGAGGAGCGGCGATGTCGACGCTGCTGGAAACCACGAACTCGCTGTTGAGGGGAAGCCGCGACTCGACGGCGGCAAACAAGGGAACGATCACCAGGGCCCCCATCAGCCCGCCGTGCAGCCGCCGGCGGCGGTCGGCCAGCAGTTTGCCGATCGGCGCGCCCGCCATGCCAAGGGGCAGCACGATGGGCACCGCCATCATGATGCAGATCGCCCCTTCCAGCGCAAAGAGAAGCAGCGCCACGCCGCTGAAGAACAGCGCCGCGGTGGCCACGCCGATCGTCGCCCCGTACGAATGGCTGGTGCGGAGATTGAGCAGGTAGCCGGAGGCCGTGCCGGTGATAAAGGGCGTGCCGAAGAACAGGGCTGCGCCGTAGTCGTCGAAAAGATAGACGGTGGCCTGGATCACGACGGAGGCATACAGGGCGCCCACGGCGATCCCGCCGATGGCGGCCTTCACCGTGGCGGCGACGTCGGCCGGCCGCTGCGGCTCGAGCCGCTTGGTCCCTTCGCTCCAGGCGGTCGCCGGTTGGGCAGTGCTCGGCAGACAGGCGAGCACGAGCATGGCGACCAGGTTGGCAATCGGCACCAGCACCCACAGGCCGTGCCACGGCGAAATGCCGGCGTCGAGCGCCCGCCGCACGCTCATCCCCACGGCGATCCACAGGAAGGGCAGCGTCCAGGCGACCCACAAGAGGCCAAACCAGTCGGGCGCGCCGTCGGCGAACTTTTCGCGGGCACTCAGCAGCGGGTTGACGAATTCGAGTGGCGTGAACAAATGGCCGGTCATCTGGCCGACGACCACGAACTCGACCAGGTACTTGAAGGCCATCAGCCCGAAGCCGGTCGCCGCGTACTCAAGCCGTCGCACGGGGTCGCGCAGCAAGAACCAAAGCCGCAGCCAACCGAGCGGCGAGTGCGGCAATGGCTGTCGCTCGAACGGGATGTCCGGATTCGGCATTGAAGATCCGCAGACTCACATTTGCGCGAATGCTTGGTACATGTTGGCGACAGTGAATATCAACGTCAAGCAACCCAGACCGCTAAGCGAAAATTGAAGCCACACACCGCACCAGTGACTAGCGTCGCGGAAAGACCGCTCGCGCCGGTCGCGCCGCACTGCGACAAGCACCGCGGCAGCGATCAGCAGTTCGCCAATCCCAAATAAGACCTTCGCTATCGCCTTCGCGTAAAAGACACGAGTCCAGCGCTTATCAGTGCACTTCTTGCGGCCAATGTAAATATTGAGCACGAATGGAATCGCGATAAGCACGACGAGGAAGGACACGCTCATGAACATCATGGTCAGCATGGAAAATTCTATGTCTCCAGGAGTTCTGTTCGCATAAAACCCTCGAAAAGCAATCATTGGCAACATTCCGAAAAGGGTCATCACGGCAATTTCCACAAGAAGCCAATGGCCTGGCTGATTAAAAAAGTCGATTCCGGACCGCTGCCAGGCGATGCCATACGCGACCGCCGTGATCGCGACGGCTGCCAGAATTACGTAGAGAATGCCACATGTAGACATTATCGTTTTAATAAGACGACTCGGTTCGAATACGCCGCCACCCCAATCGTCTTGTTGCGGTCCATTAAGCGCCAGCAGCGCTGCCGCGACGGCCGTCAAGGCAAAGAAGTGGTGCAGCCGCAATTGCGGGCGCAAGGCTAATCGGACCTCCTCCTCCGGCGCTTTCGTCACGGAGTTATTCTCGCCCATGATCGCCGCCGCTATCATTGCTACGCGTAATTCACGACGCAAACCGTTCCTGCAGCGCCTGCACCTGCATCTCCTCCTCGCGGAGGGCTTCGATGGCCTTGACGGCCGCGGTGGCGGCTTCGAGCGTGGTGAGGCAGGGGACGCCGGCTTGCACGGCTGCGGCGCGGATTTTGCCCTCGTCGGTCCGCGCGCCTTTGCCGCTGGGCGTGTTGACCACGAGCGCTACGGCGCCCTCCGCAAAGTAATTGAGCAGGTTCGGCTCGCCTTCTTTGAGCTTCTTGGTGCGGCGGACCGGGATGCCGGCCGACTCCAGCGCGCCCGCCGTGCCGCGGGTCGCCAGCAGCGAAAAGCCGAGCTCGACGAGCCGGCGGGCCAGGTCGACGCCGGCCGGCTTGTGGCGGTCGGCCAAGCTGATGAAGATGTTCCCCTCCTGCGGCAACACGGTGCCGGCCGCCAACTGGCTCTTGGCGAACGCCATCGAGAACCGCTCGCTGACGCCCATCACTTCGCCCGTCGAGCGCATCTCCGGGCCCAGCACGATGTCGACGCCGGAAAACTTGCTGAACGGAAACACGGCCTCCTACACCGAACCGTGCGCCGGCAGCGGGTCGGAGGTGACGCCCTGCTCGACCAGCGAAACGCCCGCCATCACCTTGGCCGCGATCTTGGCGACCGGCATGCCGGTGGCTTTCGCCACAAACGGCACCGTGCGGCTGGCGCGAGGATTGACTTCAAGCACGTAGACGACCGGCAACATTCCCTCCCCTTGATGGGGAGGGTTAGGGAGGGGTGATTGCATTTGGGTATGGCTGGCCGCTTCGCCCCCCTCCCCGGCCCTCCCCCCAAGGGGGAGGGAGTTAGATGACTCCCACGTCACGGCGAACTGCACGTTCATCAGGCCGACGACGTTTAGTTCGCGGGCCAGCGCCACCGTGGCGGCGCGGATTT
>CAZHIV010000555.1:0-6815 GCA_964532675.1 uncultured Planctomycetaceae bacterium | reverse complement strand
TAAGAACTTATCCCAGAACCATATGATCGCTAGCAAACGTATTTATCTCCGGGCAATCGATGTTTCACAACGGCACGGAGGTGATGTTTGTGAGGAAGGAATTTCGTGGATCGAGTTGGCGAATGGCAGATGCGTTTTGGCGGCAAATCGAACCGTTGTTGCCCAAATACGCGACCCCGCCGCGTGGCGGCCGACCGCGGGCCAATCTGCGGCAGGTAATGGACGGCATCTTCTATGTGCTTCGCACGGGCTGTCAGTGGAAAGCGTTGCCGCGCGAGTACGGCAGCAGCAGCACGGCACATCGTTACTTTCAAGAGTGGGCGCAACAGGGCGTGTTTGGCGAGGCGTGGCGGCGAATGCTGAAGCGCTACGACTGCCGGCGCGGCATCGGCTGGAATTGGCAAAGTGTCGATGGCTCGATGACCAAGGCGCCGCTGGGCGGGGAAAAAAACCGGCAAAAACCCGACCGATCGCGGCAAGCTGGGCGTCAAGCGGTCGATTCTTTCTGACCGCCGCGGCATGCCGATCGGCTTGGCGATCAGCGGCGCCAACACCCACGACCAAAAACTTCTCCTGGAGACGCTCGACAGTCTTCCGCTGCCCCGACCCCAGCGCTCGAGCTGCCGACAGCATCTGTGCCTCGACAAGGGCTACGACTGCGAGGCGCTCCGCCAGCGGCTTCGCCGCCGCGGCTATGTGCCGCACATCCGATCGCGAGGCGAAGAGCAATCCGAAAAGCGAATGCGGGGCAAGCGCGCCCGCCGCTGGGTCGTCGAGCGCGTTGCGTCGTGGCTCAACCGCTACCGCCGAATCCTCGTGCGGTGGGAAAAGAAAGCCGACAACTATCAAGCTCTGTTGCATCTCGTGTTCGCCCACATCCTATGGCGCAATTCCTAAGGTTCTGGGATAAGCTCTAAATGCGTAGCCGTTGTTCCGTCGAATTCAACGCGAAAACTGTGGGACTGTCCGCCACATGTCGGAGCGACCCGCTCTAAAATCGGTTCATAACCGGACGCCAGCCACCCAGAGGGTGCCCGGCGTTTGATCAGATCAGCCGCCGGGCGCTAGCCCCCGGTTATTAACCGCTGGTCTACAGATGGCATCGGTTTCGAGTTCGTGTGCGCATGCGAACAAGTCGTCACCAATAAAAAACCCCGTCGAACACCGCAAGGATGATCGACGGGGCCGGAACAGAGAAGAGGCCGTATTTCCGAGTGAGGGGATAAAAAGAATTAGGCAATCGCCTTCCACTAAGTGTGGTTGATCTCGGAAGACACGACCGAGCGGACTTGTTCCACTAACGATGATACCCGTTTCGCGGGGCGTGTCCATAGTTTGCCGAAAAAAAGTTGGCCGGAAAGCGAGGCCGATGACGAGGGGCGTCGTTAAGCCTTATGCCGCTGCCAGTTACGGCGAACGGCACGGTTCCATACATTTTTGCTGGCATCCCTGGTCGCGCTTCGACCGGTTGGAGAGGCATTCCAAGCCGGGACGTTTCGGCAATGGAATCAGCGGCGCGGGAAATTCGCAAGAAATCAGCGTGGCGCCGAATATTCGGGGCTGCCGCGAGTTTGGCTACACTGTCGTCATGGTATCTTCGAGCGAATGGCTGAAAACGTGCGAGGCAGCCGCCCGGGCCGGAGCGCGGGAGCTATTGTCCTGGCGGGGCAGGTTTCAGGCCCGCGAAAAAGGGGCGACCGATTTTGTTACCGACGCCGACTTGGCCTCCGAAGCGGCCATACGGCGGCTCGTCGCCGATCGCTTCCCCGACCATGTCTTTCTCGGCGAAGAGCAGCCGCCGGAAGCCTGGCCCTCGAACGCCGACCAATTCACCTGGATCGTCGATCCCCTCGATGGAACGACGAATTATCTGCATACCTATCCGCATTACGCCGTGTCGGTGGCCGTCGCCCGGGGCGACGAATTGTTGGCGGGGGTGATTCTCGACCCGCTTCGGGAGGATTGCTTTGCGGCCGAGGCCGGCCGCGGCGCATGGTGCAACGGAAAAAAGCTGCGCGTCAGCGATACGCGGCGGGCCTCGGCCGCGCTAGTCGCGGTGAGCCTGCCGGCCCGCGTGCGGCGCGACTCGCGCGACCTGGCCGACTTTGTCGAAGCGGCCCAGGTGTGCCAGGGCGTGCGGCGGTCGGGCTCGGCGGCGCTGAACCTGGCCTATGTGGCCACCGGGGCCTTGGATGCCTTCTGGGCCACGCATATCCAACCGTGGGACGTCGCGGCAGGCGTCTTGATGGTCCGTGAAGCGGGCGGCGTGGTGACGGCGCGCGACGGGACCGCGTTCGATCTGTGGAATCCACATTTTTTGGCCGCTGCGGGACAAGATTTGCAGGCCGAGCTGCTGGGTGTGCTGTCGCCTTACCACGGTGGGCGAGCCTAATCGACCGCATCGGGCAAACATCACCATGCCTCGCGGTTTCACACCCGTTTCGACGAGAGTACAATGAACAGTGTCTCAGGCGGATGACGATTGCAGCGGTTGCTGGGGAAGGCTCGTCCCCGGCTCGCGCGTCGAGCTCGATTGGCGACTTAGACGCCTGGGATGCGAGCCGACTTTTCCGGAACTGTTGATTGATCGGTGCCCTCGGCACCGGTCCGGACGCGATTGGGCAGCCGGGGGCAAATCTCGAATCGGCTGCCAGAAGTCGAAAGCATCGATGAACCAGCCAGCGGCAAATAGTCGGGTACGGCGGACCGCTCTGCGCCGGCTGGGGCGCATCGCGGGCGCTGCGGCTTTGGTGCTGGGGCTGGGAAGTGCAGTAGTGGCTCAGGAAACGGCGTCGCCACGCGGGGCGGGAGGCGGTGGGCCAGAAACAGCCGACGCCAACGCCGATCCGCCGGCGGTTCCGCCGCACGTAGCGGAGCACGCGGGCCGCATCCAATATGTTGGGCCGGATACGTACATACTGCTCGACGCCCAGGGTCGCCCGCAGCCGGTCCCGGGGATGACGTACGAAGATTTTTTGGCCGCTTGGAAGGAAGCGAAGCTGCCGGAAAGTTCGGATCGCAAGCGTCGGTACTCGATCGAGTCAATCGACGTGGATGGCGAGGCGCGCGACGGACATGCCCGGCTGAAGTTCACCGCAAAGATTAAACTCTTAACCGACGAGCCGGTAGATGTTCCCTTGGGTTTGCTCGGCTCGATTCTCCAGGGCGAGCCGGAGTTTGGGCCAGGCGGCGCTGCCGGCGCGGATTCAACATCGGCGTCTGCAAGTAGTGGTCGCGGCCGGCACGCTTCTCGCCAGGAATATCTGGATTTCAATCCCCAGCGCGGCGGATTCATTGCTCAACTGGAGGGCCGCTCGGGCGAGCAGCGCCACGTATCGCTCCATTTAATCGTTCCCTTGACTCGCGACGGTACGGAAACCACGCTACCGCTGAATTGTCCCCGCGCGGTGTCCTCCAGCCTCTCGCTCGGGATCGATCAGCCGGTCACGAACGTGATCGTCAGCAGCGGCACGCTCCTTTCCACCGAGACGGTCGCGGGGGGCACGAAGTTGAAGATCGCTGGCGCGATGGGTGCGGTTCGGCTGACCTGGCAAGCCGGCGACGCGGCGGGCGGAGAAGTTGCTACCGTGCTCGGTGCGGCCGGCGCCGTTCGCGTCTCGATCGACGGCCGCAGCGTTCGCTGCGACGCGCGGCTGACGGTGCAAAGCTACGGAGGCAGCTTCGATCGGTTTCGAGTGCGGCTGCCAGCCGGTGCCCAGTTGGTTCGAGACGAACGATCGGTGGCGGAGACGGGCGGCCCACGATATCGAATCGCCGTCGAAGGCCAGTCTCCTGCCGCGACGGAGCCGGGCGATGGCGCGGTGCAAGGGCAGGTCGTCCTGGTGCAGTTGCCGGAAAAGCAGCAAAGCCCCGCCTCGATCGAACTCTCCACCGAGCAGCCGATCGGTCTGGAGGATGGCGGACCGGTTGTGGAGTTAGGCGGCTTCGAAGTGCTGGACGCCGTGCGCCAATATGGCGACGTGGCGGTCGAGGTCGCAGGCGACTGGCAGGCGCGATGGGATGTGGGCGATTACGTTCGGCAGGTCGATCCCAGCGAGCTGGATGAGTCGCTGCAGCAAACCGGCTTGACGGCCGCCTTCCAGTACGACCGGCAACCCTGGTCGCTCGGGGTGCGGATCACGGCGCGCGAGTTTCGAGTTCATGCCACGCCGCGCTACGAGCTGGAAATCCTGCCGGACGAAGCGCGGCTCACCGCGCATTTGTCCTACCAGGTGTTTGGAACGCGGGCCTTCGAGTTTCGTGTCGGGCTCGATGGCTGGGAGCTGACCGAGGACGCCATCGAATCGGGCGGCCTTGTCGATCAGGATAGAATCCAAGTCGCGCCCGACGATACGCTGGTGTTTCCGCTCGCCCAAAGCTCGTCTCGGCGGGCAGAGATCACATTTACCCTGCGGCGGGCCCTGGAGCGCGATAGAAAACGCGTTCGTCTGCCGCTGCCTGTGCCGCTGGCTGATTCGCTGGGGACCGGCGAGCTTGTCATCACCGGCGCGGCGGAAGTCGAGCTGCTGCCCGATCTGGCCGCGTCGACCGGGCTGACGCCGACGCCGGTCACCGAGGCGGTGGATGCCGCGAGCGACGATCACACGACCAGGCATCGCTTTCGCACCTCAATTCCGAAGGCCGTTTTCGTCGCCGATCGCGTCAGCCGTACTCGAGAAGTGACCGCGAAAGCCGCCGTTCAAGTCGACATCCAGCCGGACGAAGCGCACGTCGATCAGCGATTTGACTTCGTCGTCCGCTACGAGCCGATTAAGGAGCTGCACTTCGAGATCCCGAGCGAGTTCTCCTTCAACCCGGACCAGACCGAGGTCGTCCTGTTGTCGAACGCCGGTCGCGGCCAGGAAGTGCGTGAAACGCCGCTCAGCTTCATGCCCACAGAGAATGACACGGAAGGTTTGGCGCCCGCGGCGCGACAGCTGCGGGTCGCGCTTCCGCAGCCGCGACTCGGCAATTTCGTCGTACGCATCCGCTACCAGGTTCCATCCCCATACGATGATTGGGACGGCGACTGGTCGCTGCCGCTGTTTGAGCCGGTGGATGGAAACATAACCGACCAGATCGCGACGGTTCGCACGCCGCGGACGCTGGCCGTCGCCCTCGACACGGTGGCGCCGGCCTCCACGTGGAAACAGGCGGAGCCGACCTCCGATGCCGCCGGGGACGGCGCCGCTCACCAATACGTGGCTGAACGTTCGGAGTCGGCCTTGCCGTTGCTGCTGCGTGCGGTGGACCCGAACTTGCCATCGTCGACGATCGTCGAACGCGTCTGGCTGCAGACGTGGCTGTCGGGCGATGCTCGTCAGGATCGGGTCGCGTTTCGATTTCGGACAACCGCATCGCAGACGACGATCGAACTGCCACCGCAGGTTCCACCGGACGAAGTCGAAGTGCTGGTCGACGGCCGCCCCGCGGAGCTGTTATCGCGCGGGAGCGGCCGAATCCTCGTGCGGCCGCCCCAATCGCCCGCCGGCCAGGATCAAATCGCGGTTCCGGAGGCCGAGTTGCACACGCTCGAGCTGCGCTATCGCCAGCCCGCCCGGCCGGGTCTCGTCCGACGGCATCGCCTCACGCCGCCGCAAATCGTCGGCACGACGGCACTCTCCGAAGTGTATTGGCAGATCGTCCTGCCCGGGGACCAGCACATCATCCGTTCACCGGCGCGGATGACCTGCGCCGGCCGGTGGCAATGGCTGGGAAGCTTTTGGGGGCGCCGGCCGATCATGTCGCAGGCGAACCTCGAAAAATGGTCCGGCGCTTCGTCGCAATTGGGGCCGGCCGCGGCGGACAGCCAGCATTTGTTCACGGGCCTGGCTCCCGTGTCCACCATCGAAGTCATCACGGCGCCGCGATGGTTGATCGTGCTGGCCGCTTCTTCGGCGGTGCTGGTCGTGCTGTTGTTGTGGGTTTACCTGCCTCGCACACAACGTGGCCGGCTGCTTGTGGGCGGGGCAGTGGTCATCGCCGCCTTGGCGGCTGCGTTTCCGGCTCCCGCGCTGCTGCTGGCGCAGGCAGCGGCCGTCGGCGTCGTCGTGGCGGCCATTTCGGTTTTAATCGCCCGCGCCGCCGCGCGGCCGGCGCGCTGGCCGGTGACCATTTCCAGCGGAAGCTCGCAGCGCCAGTCTATGTCCCGGGGCGACTCGCGGTTGATGTCGCCCGTCGCAGCCGCCAGCACGGCGCCCACCTCGCCACTCGCCATACCGGAATCGGAACGATGATCGCCCGCCAGCACGTCCTACGCGGTGTCTTGGCCGCATGCGCCGCGTGCGTCGCGGTGGTATTGTTAGACGTTCCAGCGTGCGCCGCCGAATCCAATAGCGAGCCGCAGGGCTTGTCCCGGCGGGATGAACCCGCCGGCTCGCCGAGCCCCGAAGCTGCAACGCTATATCGGCGCATCTACGTTCCGGCAAACAACGTCGAGTCCTGGCCTCGCGGCGATGAGAAGTATCTGCCGGTTGAGACCCGCGATTTCGAAGCCTGGATCGCGGCGGCCGACGAAGCAACCGTCGGCTCGACGATCGCGACGATCGAAGAGGCCCGCTACTCCGCGCGGCTTGAAGAAGATCGGCTCGTGGATTGCCGCGGCGAGTGGCGGATTTCAGTACGGGGTGCCGACACCGCCCTCTTGCCGCTGGGCGATACTTCGCTTGTGCTGTTCGAGGCACGGTGGCGCGGCGACCGTGCCCAGCCGGCGCGGATCGGAGCTTGGGGGACCAGCGGCGGATTGGCCGAGGCGAGCGGCTTGGAGGTGCCGAAAGCTGGCACGTTGGAATTCTCCTGGCGAACCGCGGCGCGCT
>CAZHIV010000554.1:0-6168 GCA_964532675.1 uncultured Planctomycetaceae bacterium | reverse complement strand
AGCAGGCTGTGCGTGGCGATGGCCGAGTGCGAGTTTTCGGTGTCGCGCAGGGCGTGCAGCAGGGCGCGGTCGAGCAGCCGCGTGGCGTGGTTGCCGAGCCGGTCGTTCTTGGCCGAGGCCTTGGCCGCCTGGCGCGCCTGGTTGCTCGTCATCAAGAAGGCCGTGCCGATCAGCATGAACAACACGAGCATGCTGAGCACGACGAGCATCAAGACGCCGCGGCGCGAGGAGCGAGGAGAACGCGATTGCGGATTGCGGATTGCGGATTGCGGATTACAAGCGAAGCCGCGAACCACAAGAGCCAATCCACAATCCGAAATCCGAAATCCGAAATCAGCCGGCCGGCTCTCAACCCTCAACTTTCGACTCTCAACTCTTCCCATCGTTGCCTCTCCTTCGCGAGCGGCGAATCCGCTGTTCCGGTCGGATTGCTTGAATCGCGATGTTCGTTCCTCGCCCCTGGCCGGCCTCGGCTTGCTACCTAGTACGTAGTCCACGGGTACGGCGTTTTCGTGATCGTTCCGGCCGCGCCGAACGTCACCGTGCCGTTCTTTTCCAGCCGCATCGTCTTAGTGTGCACGGCGACCGCGCCGCGGCAAATGGCGACGCAGAGGTTGGTGGACGTGGTCGTGCCGGGCACCCAGGGCCACTGCGATCCGCGCACGGTCACGACCCGCCTGACCGGGTCGGCCGAGCCGGGCGGCGGCGTCTCCGTGCCTTGGCCGTTGAGCCGGCGGTCGCGGCCTTCGATGGCCAGCACCTGGTACCAATTCAACGAGAACTTGGGGTCGCTCGTGCTGCTGTTCGGATGCGGTCCGCAGAGCATGATCCAGTTTCCCGTCTTGAGATGTTGAAATGCATTTTCGCTGGGATTGTCTTTCAAGTCTTCCAACAACAGCTCGCCGCCGTTGAGGCCGGTCGACAGGACTATCGCCTTCACGGCCCGCTCGTTCGAACTCATCCCATTATAAAAGGCTTGATTGGTCGGCATGGTTCCGTGGATCGATTCCGGAGTCGGCGGTAGCACGCGCTTGTAGAACACGACGACCGAGACGTCGTAGGCGTGGCCTTCGGGGTTGCGGGCCATGCCGTCGCGAGCCGCGTTGGTCGTCGGCACGACGGTCGCGAGCCACGAGTAGTCGCCTGTCCATTGCCGGGCGAGCGGGTCCGGGACGCCGTCGTTGTCGAAAT
Organism: uncultured Planctomycetaceae bacterium; assembly: GCA_964532675.1. Lineage (GTDB taxonomy): Bacteria > Planctomycetota > Planctomycetia > Pirellulales > Lacipirellulaceae > JABDGM01. Next base: position 4,977 of record CAZHIV010000554.1, on the reverse strand, counting down.
CCGAAAGGGTCCAGTTCTGCGTGGCGGGCCGATCGTCGCGTTCCGGCAAGTCGGTCACCAGGTCGTCCGGCGCGCGGCAGTAGTACTCCGCCATCGTGGCGTCCAAATGCCAGCCGGTGTTCGGCTGCCGGAACGTCACCCGGCGGACCGGCCAGACGATGCCCGCCCACGGATTCCAGGTGGAATTGTAAAGGGCGCCGTACTGGCTATAAATCGCACCAGGAAACACCGCCACCGGACCTTGCCGCTGCGGATTGGGATTGGGGGGTGGCGGCGAAAACGACATTGCCGCCACGCCCATCGGATCGATTACGAACGCGCTGCCGAACTGCTTGCCGATCAAGGTCGGATCGATGGCGGCCTGCGGTTGAAGTAGTGCTTCGGCCAGTGCCGAGCCGAACGGCCGGCTGTAACTGGCCGGCACCACGCTCGGAAAAGTGGGAGAGAGGGCCCCATCGGAGGCGAACCTCTTGTTCGCCGGGATCCCCCAGTTGCCCGGCGGCACCATCACGTACCACGACCTCGGGTTGAGCATGCCGTTGGTTGCGATGTCGCTCATCACCGACTGGGCGATGGCCGAGCCGCGGTCGGAGTTCTCGGCCTTTTGCATGTAGAACCCGCCCACCGGAAACAGGGCCGCCACGCCCAGCAAACCGAGCGTTAGGATCCCCATCGAGATCAGCACCTCGGTCAGGGAAATGCCAAAGCGGGGAGCTGAGCGCCGGGAGCCGGTAGTACGCAGAATGCAAAATGCAAAATGTTCAATGCAAAATGCAAAATGCCCGATGGGACTCTCTCCCCATTTTGCATTTGTCATTTTGCATTTGTCATTTTGCATTTTTGTATTGACTAACATCAAACAAACCTTTCGATTCACCAGTGCCCCTGGTGTTTTGCGAAGCTGTTAGCTGTTAGCTGTTAGCTATTAGCCACTCCGTCTCTGGCTAATAGCTAAGAGCTAACAGCTAATAGCTCCTCGTCATCTTCCTCCAAGCTGACTCATTTCGCGGGTAAACTCGCGGGCGGCGAGGATTTGCCGGTTGCGCCACACCTCCGGATCCGGACCGACGTTCGTCACCGCCTGCGGCAAGTCGGTGACGCCGTTTTCGACCGTCACCACCCGGCCCGACTGCGAACCGATCACCACCCAGCGGCTGTTGCCGCTGAGCCAGTTGATCGGCTCGCGCATTCTTTGCCGCTCTTCGAGCGACACCGAGGCGGAGATGCCTTGCAGCGTCGGGTCGCCGCTGGCCGGCGGCGGCGGCGCGTTCTCGCGCTTGCCGATCAGCAGGAAGATGTTGTCCGCCACGGGCGCATCGAACCGTTCTAAATTGCGCGGAGCGCGACTGAACACCAGCCGATCGACCCGCCCTTCGGGCGTGAACATAATCAACACGCCGTCGGGGTTGTCGTGCACGCCCAGGACGTAAAAATAATCGTTGATCCCCACGCCGGAGGCCCGCAGGTCGATCGCCGCGCCTTCGGGCAACTGGTACGGCTCGTCGGCAGTCGGCATCGGCTGGCGGAGGATTTTGTACGCAGCGGGATACGTAAAGAACGGCAGGTGCGTCGCACCGGAAGTTCCAATCCGGAAGCCACGGTCGTCGTGGGTGAGGTTGATCAATTGGCCCGTGTCGTTGAGGGGCTGGGCGACGATCTGGGTGGCCTTGTTGCCGCTGACTCTTCCCGTGTCGTTCCGAAAATACTGGTTGTGGGGTGGGTCGCTATACGTTGGCTTGACGTTTGAGTCCGAATTATCGGCCAGCAAGCGGTACTGCGTCCCGTTTAGTTCAATCACGTCGCCGGGACGGATCATGCCGCTGGGAAACAAGTCGGGGTCCCAGCCGACGGGCAGACCATCCTGATTCATCGCCACGCCGTTGCCGCGCGTCACGAATTGGATCAAAACCAGCGGTCGCAGCTCCCCATACCAGTTGGAGTTTGCCGGCGTGTAGAGTGCTACCCGCGCTCGCGAGTTGACGTCGAACCCGGCAAACGGCGCCGGCTGCTCGACGTAGAACGCTTCCAGGCAGACGGCGTTGTCCTCGGCATTGCCGGTGTCTTCGCCGAGCCGCTTGAGCGCGATGCCGAAGGGGCGGCGCGAGGAGATGGCCCGCGTCTGGGCGCCCGTGATGAACGTGTTGAACCCGCGGGTCGCCTCGCGCAAGCGGCGGTCGTCGTTCGCCGGCGACATGATCGGAATGGCCGCCGCCACGATCGTTACGATGATCACGATCACCACCAGCAGCTCGACGAGGGTCATGGCGCGGAAGGCGGAGGGCGGAAGGCGGAAGGCGGAGGGCCGGGCGGGATAGTGCGATTGCGGATTTCGGATTGCGGATTGCGGATTAGCGGACTTCTTCAATCCGCAATCCGAAATCCGAAATCCGAAATCTCGGCGCTCGACTCTCAACTCTCGACTTTCAACTCTCATCTCACCGTTGTCCCAGCAAATGGTTGTGTACGTTGTCGGTGGCGGTGCCGTCGTTGTGGACCGTGCCGAGGAAGACGGTGGCGGGCTGCCCGCTGGGCGGGGCGGGATCGGTCACTTTCTGGTACGGCCAGAGCGGCGGGCCGGGCGCGTTGAACGGCGCGTTCTGGTTGGCGATACCCCGCCAGGTGACGAGCAGCTCCACGCGGCGAATGCCCAGCTCCTCGTCGCGGCCGGCCGAGTAGACGAGCGGCACCAGGCGAAACGCCGCCGCGTCGACGCGGAAGATATCGAACGGATCGTGGTCGCCCCGGGCCTCCAGCTCCCAGCCGGGGTTTTTGCCCACACTGTCCGGCGGGCTGTCGGGATTCGACAGCGTGTTGGCGTTGATCTGCACCAGCGAATCGAAGCCCGGGGCCCAGCGTAGGAACTCGATCGGGTGGCCCCAGCCGTCGAGGAATTCCGGCGCCCCGTCGCCGTCGGTGTCGCCGATCGAGTTCTCGCCGAACAGCGAGCGGGCCTCGCCGTCGCCGGTGGCCAGTGTGACCGCCAGGTACAGGCACTCGGCCCCCTGGTTGGCCATGATTTGTTCGATCGTGTTCGGCTGGCCGGTAATCGCGTTCGTGCGGCCCAGCAGGCTGCGGAACCGACGCAGGTAAACATTGGAAAGGTCGGTGCGACCGTACAGATACACCGGATGACGCAGCGGCGTCGACGGGCCGTAGGTGGCCGTGTCGTCGAGCAGCACGTCGCTCCAGCGGTCGGGCACGTCCATGAGCATCATTTCGCGCAGGGCGTTGAGCCGCGCCGCGGCCAGGGCCCGGCCCCGGTCGGCGCCGGAGTAGGTGCCGTCGATCGCCTGCTCGACCTGCGGCCGCAGGCGCACGCGCCGCGTTTTGTAGGTGCTGTAGTGCTCCATGAGCAGGTTGTGGATCCGGCCCACCACGTGGCGGGTGTGCGCCTCGCGGGCCGTCTCGCCCGCCACCGCCGCCACGCCCAGGATCAACCCGGCCAGGATGCTGATGATCAGCATCGTAATCAAAAGCTCGACCAGCGTGATGCCGCGGCGGGGCCGAGGGCAGAGGGCGGAGGGCGGAGGGCCAGCGGAAGGCGGAGGGCCGAACAGGCGGGCGCAGCGCGACCGCTGAATTCTGGCCCGTAGCTCTCCGCTCTCCGCTCTCAGCGCGGAAGGCCGAGGGCAGAGGGCGGAGGGCGGAGGGCCAAAGCACCAGCGCATCGCGACCGCTCGATTCCGGCCCTCCGCTCTCAGCTCTCCGCCCTTAGCACTTCTCATGGCTGTGCGTCCTCGATTCTGGTCACCGGGGCGAAGTTCACGAGCGTGTCGGCGATATCGCCGATGAACGGGCCCTCGGGGTACAGGAGGTAGCTCTCCAGGTCTTCGGGCGCGGTAACGCCGTGAACCGACATCCGCTCGAACGCTTCCTCGTCCCACGCGTCGTCGATGCCGCAGTGCATGATCTGGAACTTGTCCGGATTGACGAACTCGATGGGCGGGTAGGTCCCGCCGGACGTGTAATTGGGATGCACCCGCTTGAACGCGTGCACGTGCAGGGCGTTGGGGTTCAGCGACGAGGCGGCCGGCGGGTCGAACCGGGCGACCACCGCGGCGCCGACCATCTCCGCCGCCGGGTTGCGCGACGTGTCGAAGTACAAGTACGGCTGCTCGCTCTTGCGGGGCACGTACTGCCAGAAATTGATCCGCCGCAATTGCGCCGCGCCGTTGATGGTGACCGCGTACTCGATGAACCGGCCGTCCGAGTCGTCGAAGTAGCCGTCCGCGTCGCGCGGGGCGAGTCGGCCTTTGTCGAACGACCAGAGCCTGTTCTCGATCGGGTCGAGCGTGCGGTTGTTGGCGGCGCCCGTGGCTGGAATTGGGTACGCCGGCCCGCCTTCGCCCGAGATGGGATACTTCGGGTCGGAGCTGAACGGCAAGAGCCAGAAGGCCACGGCCTCGCCGGCGCTCATACCGCCCTGCAGGCCGTTGCCGCTCGGCAACTGGGCGCCCGCGGTGGTCAGGCCGGCCATCGCGGCGATCAATGCGTCCGGCTCCTGGTGGCGCGGGAAGGCCTGCTTGAAGTGCCGTCGCAGGTCGTTCAGCACGGCCGCCTCGTCGACCGGCTCGCTGCTGCCGTCCGTCTGGCAGTTCGGCGGGTAGGCCGTCGTTTTGTTCTTGTAGTCCTCGAAGGCGGTGGCGAGCTGGTCGATCTCCGCCTTGATCTCCGCCTCGCGGGCCTTGCGCAGCGCGCCGACCGCCGCCACCGTGACCAGCGCCGCCAGGATGCTGATGATCGTGATCACGACCAGCAGCTCGACTAGGGTAAAACCAGTCCGTAGTCCGTTGTCCGTTGTCCGTGGTCCGTGGTTAGAACTATCCCGCGTGCAACCCGACAAATGCTGTTTGGTTGTTTCCATTATGGCGTCTCCTTTTCCCACAACTGACAACTGACAACGGACAACGGACAACGGACTACCGACTACTGACCACGGACAACTATTTACTCAACCCTTCAATCAGCTTCACCAGC
>CAZHIV010000553.1:0-17011 GCA_964532675.1 uncultured Planctomycetaceae bacterium | reverse complement strand
AGCTGCTTTGCCGCTGCGGCCTGGAGACGAGCGGCCCGCCGGAGTTCGACGACGCCGGCCGTTTGCTTCGCCCGCTGCACGGCCGCATCGCCAACACGCCCGCCCCCCGCGTGGAATTGATCTTCGACGCGGACGCCGGCCGGCTCACGCTCCGCGGCACCATCGACGAGTTGCGATTCCATTTCCAAAGCCTGCGGCTCACCGCCTCGATCAGCACCGATATCGGCTCCAACGAGTTCACCTGGACCGACGAGGTCGAAAACATCGGCGGCCGCGACGCGGTGATGCAGATGCTTTACCACTTCAACCTCGGCCAGCCGCTGCTGCGGGCCGGCGCGCGAGTCACCGCGCCCATCGCCACCGTGGCCCCGCTTACCGAGGTGGCCGCCCGCGAAGGCATCGAACGCTGGAACATCATGCCCCCGCCCCGCCCCGGCTCCGCCGAGCAAGTCTATTTGCTCGACCTCGCGACCGATGAGGACGGCGACACCCGCGTGCTGGTCAGCGGCCTGACCAACAATGAGGCGGTAAGCCTCCGCTTCAACAAGCGCACCCTGCCCTGCTTCACCGTCTGGCGCAACACGCCCGCCGAAGCCGACGGCTACGTGCTGGGCATCGAACCGGGCACAAACTTTCCCAACCCGCGCACGTTCGAGCAACAGCACAGCCGCACGGTTTCGCTGAAACCGGGCGAAACGTGGCGCGCCGCCGTTACTGCTGCATGGCACGTCGAAGCCGAGTCGGTCGCCAAGGAAGAATCCGCGATCCGCACAATTCAGGGCAACCGGCCGCCAAATGTACTCAGCGAACCGCTCCCCGAATGGTCGCCCCATGCATGAAGAAACGTGAGCGCAGCGCCGTCGACCCCCGCTTACGGTTTAGCTAAGCCACCTCCACCCATTGTCCGCTCTTGGCGCTCGCCAGCACCGCATCGCACACCCTTTGCGTTTCGAGCGCTTCGCGGAACGTGGGCGAGGTGGGCTTTTTCTTCGCCACGTTGTCGAGGAAGTCGGCAACGTGGTGGACGAACGTATGCTCGTAACCGATCTGCAATCCCGGCACCCACCACTTGTCCATGTACGGCATGTCGTGGTCGGTGACGTGAACACTGCGCCAGCCGCGGACGATCGACTCGTCGCGGTGGTCGAAGTAGCTCAGCCGGTGCAGGTCGTGCAGGTCCCAGCCGATCGAGGCGTCGGCGCCGTTGATCTCGAACGTGTACAGGGCCTTGTGGCCGCGGGCATAGCGGGTCGACTCGAACACGGCCAGCGAGCCGTTCGCGAACCGGCAGAGGAACGCGCAGGCGTCGTCGATGCCGACCGGCTCCATCTTGCCGGTTTCTTGATGCTTGCGCTCCTTGATGAACGTCTCGGTCATCGCGGTGACGCTCTTGATCGGCCCGTTGAGCCAGATGGCCGTGTCGATGCAGTGGGCCAGGAGGTCGCCGGTCACGCCGCTGCCGGCTGCCCGCGCGTCGAGTCGCCACACGGCCGCCCCGCCCTGCGGCACGTCGGCCGAGATCGTCCAGTCCTGCAGAAAGTTCGACCGGTAGTGAAACACGCGCCCCAGCCGGCCGTCGTCGATGAGCTGCTTGGCCAGCGCCACGGCCGGCGCGCGGCGGTAGTTGTACCACACGGTGTTCGCGACGCCCGCCTTCTCGACCGCGCCCACCATCTCCTGCCCCTCGGCCACGTCCATCGCCAGCGGCTTCTCGCAGAGGATCATCTTGCCCGCCTTGGCCGCGGCGACAGCGATGTCGCGGTGCAGGTTGTTCGGCACGCAGATGTCGACCGCGTCGATGTCCCCACGCTCGACGAGCTTCCGCCAATCCGTTTCGACCGACGCATAACCCCACCGCGCGGCGAACTCCTTCGCCTTCGCTTCATCCCGCGCGCACACCGCCTGCAGCACCGGCTCATATTCGAGGTCGAAAAAGTTGTTCACGCGCCGGTACGCATTCGAATGCGCCCGGCCCATGAACCCGTAGCCAACCATGCCAATACGAAGCGGTTTGGGCATGCGTTTACCTCCAAATTGGAGATAGATTTACCACAAAGGACACAAAGAGCACGAAGACAACCATTCAGATAATGGGCTCGCAATCTACTTGGTGCTCTTCGTGACCTTCGTGGTTAAAAAAATGCTATACTTTCCAGCCGTGCGAGTCGCGGACGGCGACCATCGCAGCGAGGATATCATTCCACGTGCTCGGCTTCATGAGGACCTCGTTGGGAAACATGCAGCCGTCCCAGCAGATGTGGTTGAACCGCCGGCTGGGCTCGCCCCGCTCGTCGCGGAGCCAATAGCCGGCGTACTTGACGATATCGAGCTTGCCGTCCGGCGCATTGGGCAGGCAGTGCCGGCCCGTCTTGTCGTGGGTGCCGGTGCCGTGCACTTCGCCGTTGTTCTGGGCGACGTGGAAGTCGATCGTCCAGGGCCGCAGCGCCGCCGTTAGCTGCTCGTATCCCGCGTCAAACGCCTTCTCATCGTCCCAGCGGAAGTCGTCGCCGACCAGCCGGTCTTCCGGCGCGTTGTGCCCGAGCATGAAGAGCAGCGTGTGGGCCATGTCTGCCTGGAAGCCGAGCGTCTGCGGCCGGTTCACCGCCTCGAGCAACTCGACCATGTGCCGCGCACTGTGCATGCCGCCCCAGCAGATTTCGCCCTCGGCGGCGAGCCGCTCGCCGAACTGCTCCGCAATGTCGCACGCCTTGCGAAAGGTGTCGGCGATTCGCCGCGTGTTGGCCTTCGGATCGGCCAGCCATTCCTGGGGCGAGCAGGCCGAGTCGATTCGCACGACACCGTACGGTCGGATGCCCATCTGCCGCAACGACTGCGCGATGCGGCACCCCTTGCGCACCTGGGCGAGAAACTGCTCGCGCGCCGCGTCGTCGCCCATCGCGGAGCCGCCGCCCGTCGGCGGCCACACCGGCGCCACCACCGAACCCACCACCAAGCCGCGCGAGCGAACCCGCTTTGCCAAATCCTCCAACTGCTTGTCGGAAGAATCGATGCCCACGTGCGGGTCGAAAAGAAACAGGTCGACGCCCTCGAACCGCTGCCCATCGACCTCCGCCGCGGCGGTGAGGTCGAGCATCGTATCGAGCCCGATCGGCGGCTCGCTCCCCTCGCCCTTACCGACCACGCCCGGCCAGGCCGCGTTGTGAAGCTTCGGATAATTATTCGTATGAGGCGCCATCGTTTTTCAATTCGTGTTTATCCAAGCCGCCGACTTGTCGGTGGCGAAAGTAAGGCGAACCGACGCGCCACCGACAAGTCGGCGGCTTGGATAATCATTCCAATGTGAGATATTGTGGGTCGATTTTCCATTCGTAAATCAAACATTCTTGATCGCGGTGATCGCGGACGTACTTATACGCGATGCGACATTCGCGCTGGGTCGCTTTCGATCGCATGTTGCAGCCCTTGGTCCAGGTTTTCGTTTCCCGCGACGAGCGGCGGTTCAATTCGCGACTGGCCGCCGCTTTCACCCGGCTCACTGTCGGCCGGATTTCCACGGGGCCGAAGTAACACAACCAGTGCACATGGGAGTCGCCGACCGACATGATCGCGGGTGCCACCGAAATCTGATCGATCTCCTCAACCATAGCGGCTAACGCGATTTCCATTTGCTCGTGTGACAGGTAAGTCGGCCCGTGGCTTATGGACTCGGCGACCTGGAGAACGCCCGCGTGTTCGCCGGCCTTGTAGACCGGCTCTTCACGTTTGGCATATCGCTTTGGCGGTGGGACGTAGCGATGGCCACGCCACGTGCGGTAGCCGCGCTTGTCGCCGGGGAGCCAGGTGCCGTGCGTTGTCCAGCTTATGAGCCACCATTTGGCCATCGATAGCCCCGAGTTCGGGAAGGCCACCGACAAGTCGGCGGCTTGGATGATTACGGATTGGCATCGCCGATTTTCGGCAGATTCTCATGCGCGTCGGGCCCAAAGTAGCGCAGGCCCACGAGCGGCTCGCTGCCGGTGTTTTCGACCTGGATGCCGCGGCGGGCCGCTTCGTGCGTGATGAATATCTCGTCTTCCGTGCGGGCGCCGAAACGGATCATCACGGGCGTCTGGATATTGAGCGATCCCAACCGGCCGCGGCCCTGCACGGTGATCCAGCCGCTCGCGCCCGGGTCCTCGAGCGTGCAGCGCGCGCCCGGCTCGAGCGTGAGCTCCTTTGCGCTGAAAAGCTGCTGTCCGTCGATCGTGCCGTACACGATCCAGCGATCCATGTAGCCCTCGCCGCTGCGCTCGCGGTCGACGATCGGCTCCAGGTAGTTGTGCTCCTTGAAATGCGTGTCGACGTTCCGCTCCCAATCGAGCTGGCCGACGATGAAATCGAGGTCCTCGTGCTTCTCCGGCGGCATGTCTTTCACCAGGAGCGACCAGGGCACTTCGCGCCCTTCGACGAGCGACTGGAACATGCCGAACACGTCGGAGCCCCACTGCGGCTCGTACGTGCAGAGCGAGCCGGGGGCGTGCAGCACGCCGGGCGGAATCAGCCAACCCGTGCCGCGCTTCAGCCGGTAGGCCCGCGAGAGGTCGAGAATGCCGTTGTCGCCCTTGCTCCAATCCTCCAGGCACTTGCGGACCTCGGCCTTGGTGGTGCCCGGCTCCAGGCCCATGAACGTGTACGCGAAGTTGTTGTCGACGTTGTTGAGCTGCGGCGGGAAGTAATAGCTCTCCGGCTTGCCTTCCTGGCCGACGAGCTTGGCATCCTCGAAGCCCTGGTGCATGTGGTGGGGGATCGGCCCCATATTGTCGAAGAACTTGGAGTACACCGGCCAGCGGTTGTAGCGGCCGAAGAGCGTCTCGCCGATGAGCTGCGCGCCGGCCTCGGCCACCGCGTCGCGGAGCAGGAACTCCTCGCCGTCGAACTCGCAGAAGCTCAGCCCCTCGTGCCAGACGCGGCCGTCGTTCGCCGCTTCGGTCGTGCTGGAGAACCACCGCTCGTCGATGCCGCCCCGATGGGCGCCGTAGGCGTACCAGTCGTCGGGGTGGAGCTTGATCCGCTTGCCGGGATGCAGAAACGACCGCGGCACCCAGGTGGGCGTCAGCCGCAGCAGCCCGTCGCCCGCGTCGAGGGCCCGATCGAGCAGTTTTGCAACGTTGTCTTTCTTGGCGACATTCGACCGTGCTTTTTCGACGGTGGACATGGCGTGAAGTCCTTTGTATTTAGCCCCCCGGTCAATGACCGGGGGCTAATTGGGTAATTACCTACGGCGACGTCAGCGCCCGTGCCCGCTCGGCCAGCTCGCCATTGGGGTTCGTGTCGAGCACCTTTTCGCCGGCGCTTTTTGCGGCGGCCGGGTTGGTTTCCTTGATCTTTTCGCCGATGAAAATGGCTGTTTCCACGGCCCGATCGCGCAGTGCCGCGTCGTCGAGCAGCGAGCTTGCCAGTTCGACTCCCTCCGGCGACGGGCAGCGCTTCAACACATCCAGCGCCAGCTCGCGCTCCTCCGTACGCTGTGCAATCTCCATTGCCTGGCGGGCCATCGCGATCCGCTCGCGATCCGACAGCTTGAGCTGACGGGCAATTCGCAAATAGCCACGCAGCGCGCGGACTTGATATTTTTTGCTCGTGGGATCCTTGGTGATCGCCAGCAGCACCGGCGCGGCGTCGGCCGTCATCCACTGGCCGAGCACCTGGGTTGCGGCGTCCTGCAGCGCATCCTCCCCGGATTTCGCCGCCGTAGCGATGGCTCGCAAAGCAGTTGGCCCCCCCATCGCGCCGAGGATCCTCACCAGGCTAGCCTTCGCCGCGGTCGGCGCGCCGCTCATCGCACCGGCCAGCTCCGACGCGGTCGATTCGCGATCGGGCATGCGAATGCTGGCTGCGTGCAGCGCCTTTTCCGCGGCCTGGCGCTCCGCGTCATTCTTGGCGCGGGCGACTTCCGTAATGAGCACGTTCAAGTCGTTGCGCCCGACGGTCTCGCCAAGCGCCACGAGAGCGGCCTGGCGAATCGCTGCGTCGGATTGCTCGAGCGCTTTGACGAGCTCGGGCGTCGCTTCGATGCGGCGCTCGCCGATGAGCTCGATGAGCATCAATTGCGATTTTCCCTTGGCGGCGTGCAAACGGGCGGTGATCTCCTTGTCCACGTCTTTCCCAGGCAGGCCGGCGAGCGCCGTTTTCGCGGCTGCGGACAGATCGGCGTTGGGCTGGGCGGCAATCTCCAAAAGGGTCGGCACGACCGAAGCGTCGCCCAACCGTCCGACCACCTCGATCGCGGCCAGCCGCACTCGCACATCGCCGCTCTTCGCGGCCACAAGCACCGACGGCGGCAACACGGCACCTTCGCGATCACCGATGGCGTAGATGATCGCGGGAGCTCGTTCCGGCGACGCCTTTGCCAACTGCGCCGACAGCGCGTCGACTACCTTCTTCCCCGACAGCTCTCGCGCCGCGCTCACCGCGATCTGAAACAAGTCCTTATCGGGCGATTGAAGCTGCTCGACGAGAAGTGGAATGCCTTCCTCCCCGCGGGCGAGGATCGCGCCGCGGGTGGCTTCCACGATCCGCTGCTTCGGCAAGTCGGCTTCGCGGATTACATCATAGAGTTTCGTCGCTCTTGCATTATTTCCGTCGGCCAAAAACTGCTCCGCACACAAGATGCCGGCCTCGGCGATGGCCGAACGCATCGCGGGCTTCGCCGAATGGAACGCCTGGTGGAGGGCATGGACCGCGTCGTCGCCGCCGATCCTGCCCAGCGCGATCGCCGCGGCCGAGGCGACTTGTTCGTCCGTGTCGTCCAGCCGCTCGGCGAGCCGTTCGACCGCCTTAGGCGAGCGTCTCACGCCGATGGAATTGATCACCCCGACGAGCAGATTGCCGTCCAGCTCGCCAGCGGCGGCGATCAAGGCCGCGTCCGCCGACGGATCGGGGATGGCCTCCAGCGCGATCCGCGCCCAGGAGGCAAACCGCTCGTCGCTCAAGAGCTCGGCCAGCTCCGGCACGGCATCCTTGCCGCCGTAGATGGCAAGCTGCTTGCAGGCGATGGCCTTCTCTTCCGGCGAAGCCGAGCGAAGCTGCTCGATCAATCGCCCCTCGGTCTGCGGCTCGGGAAACGGCCGCGCCAGTGCGTCCGCACCCCAAGCTTTCGATTGGGCGAACGATTGCGCGTGGGCCGCCAGCGACACGGCAATCCCCAGCAGCACGATCAAGCCATATCGGAAGTAATATCCGGCCATAGTCAGTTCCTGATTCGTTAGAGTTTATATCTGTAGGGAACGGCCTCTGTGCCGTTCCGCCTCTGTGCCGTTCCGTCGCCTACACCGCGGAACGCCGCGGAGGGCGTTCCCTACAAATTCTTGTCAACTTCGCCACGGCTCGCGCAACGCCTCGGAGCGCAGGCGGTTCGCCTTCGCGTCGCCGACGAATTCGTGCTTTGCGAGGTCGTACGTCAGCGTGCGATTGAGCGCCAGCGCGATGTTCGAAGCGTGGCAGGCGATGTGCGAGTAACAGGCCGCCTCCGCGTTGCCCTTCGGCTGGCGGCGGGTCTTCACGCAGTCGAGGAAGTCGCGCACGTGGAACGTCGCCGGATAGCCGCCGATTTCCGCCACGTCGCGCCCGGCGATCAGCTCCGGCGAGCTGAGCACCAGCTTTCCGCTGTCGCCCGCTTCCACCCAGCCGGTGTCGCCCTCGAACCGCACCGGGCACGAGCCGAGCGGAAGCCAGCCCTGCTCACGCAAGACGAGCTTCACGCCGTTGGCGTAACGGGCTTCGATTTGATTGTCCTTCGGCGGGTTGTACTCGACCGGCGCCGTGCCGTCGGCACCGCATGCCCACTGGCAAAGGTCGACGCAGTGCGAGCCCCACTCCAGCACGCCGCCGCCCACCAGCCCGCCGCCTTTTTCGAAGTTGAAGCCGTCGAGCAGCTTCTTGTTGTAGGGCCGCCAGGCGGCCGGGCCGAGGTACATGTCCCAATCGACGACTTCCTTGTCCGGCACCGGCTCGGCCGGCAACCAGCCGCTCATGAGGGCCGTCATCCCCATCGGATGCGCGTACACGGTGTGAAGCTTGCCGAGCTTTCCAGTGCGGGCCAGCTCGCAGGCGAAGGCGAAGTGAGGCAGGTTTCGCCGCTGCGTTCCGGCCTGGAAGACCCGGCCGGTGCGGCGCATCGTCGCGGCCAGCTCGAGACTCTGGGCGATGTTCCGCGTACACGGCTTCTCGCAGTACATGTCCTTCCCGGCGAGGGCGGCGTACATGGCGGCCGTCGCGTGCCAGTTCGGGCCCGTCGCGATCAGCACCGCGTCGATGTCCTTGCGCTCCAACAGGTCGCGAAAGTCGCGATACTGGGCGCAGTCCTGGTTGCCGTATCGCTCGTCGGCGATTTTCTTGACGGCGTCGCGGCGATCCTTCTTGATGTCGCACACCGCGAGGAACTGGCAGTCCTTCTGCTCCAGAAAGCAACCGAGGTCATACGTGCCCCGGTTGCCGATGCCGATGCCACCCAGCGTGATCCGCTCGCTGGGGGCGATGTGTCCGTCGCGCCCCAACGCCGAGCTGGGGATCGGCAGTGCGCCGAACGCCGAGGCGGCCACGCCGGCGCCGATGGAGGTCTTCAAAAAACGACGCCGCGACAAACGATTCGACCGCCTGCTTTTCATGTCATCCACCCGATTGTGCCGTGTTGAGTGTAAGTGCGCCGGTCGGCTTGCCGGCACCTGTCAAAACCCCTTATATCCCAGCATTTTGGCAGCCGCAAGGTGCAGGCGTCGCCGCTCGACGGCCGCTCGCGGCTTAGCGCGAAGTCGCAAGCGGTTATTCGGGCCTCCTTAAGGGCTCTCCAATTCTCCCAATTGCTCGCGCAGCCAGCCGGGCCGATCCGTCGTAATCGACCATGCGCCCAGTTTCTGGTAGTAGCGGGCCACGTCCGGCTCGTTCACCGTCCACACGTGGAACTCGCGGCAGCCGGACTGGCCCAAATGCGCGATAAACTCCGCATCGAAGTGATCGGGCTTCGCTTGCGAGCCGAAGCCGTCCGCGCCGATCCGCCGGATCGTTGCGGCGACTTCTTCCTTGGTCGGCGTCAGGCGACCGTCCCGCTGCTCCTTGTATCCGGAAAGCCAGTGGGCCCGCAGATCGGGCAACCGCTTGTTGCATTTCTCGATCGCATCGGCGTGAAAGCTGATGATGACGATCTGCTCCGGCAAAAGCGGCGAGGCTTCGACGGCTTTGGCCATCGGCTCGACGATTTCCGGGCCCGACTTGAGCTCGATGAATATTTTTTTGCCTGCCGGGACAACGTCCAAAACCTCTTCCATCGCGGGCATTCGCTCGTCTTTCCAGCGCGATCCCATCCAACTGCCCACGTCCAGCGCCCGCAGCACGTCGAACGACGTTCGCGACACAAGCAGTTTCTTTCCACAGAGCCGCTCGGTATCCTTATCGTGAAAGCAGATGACGCGGCCGTCGGCGGTCAGATAGAAGTCGGCCTCGAAGCCGTCGGCCCCCTGCTCCATCGCGAGCCGGAACGCGGCCAGCGTGTTCTCCGGCGCATCGTGCGACGCGCCGCGGTGAGCGATGATCAGTTGACCGAACGCAGATGGGCCTACAGCGAACATCGCCACGCAGATCGCGACATTTCGAAGAACGGACATCTTCATCAGGTTACACTCCACCGGGCCGACATGCTAGCCTCGGCCGACCCAGCGAGCCCATGACGTTCGACCTTTCGAAAATTCGCCATTTCGTGCTGGATATGGACGGCACGATCTACCTGGGCGACACGCTGTTTCCCCATAGCCGGCCGTTCCTCTCCACGCTACAGCAACTGGGCATCGGCTACAGCTTCGTGACCAACAACTGCTCGCGCAGCCGGTCGCAGTATGCCACGAAGCTGCGCGGCATGGGCATCGAGGCCGCCCCGGAAACTATCTGGACCTCGGCCCATGCAACGGTTTGTCATTTGCGCGCCGCGCGCCCACAGGCAAACCGCCTGTTCGTGCTCGGAACCCCGGGCTTGTGCGACGAGTTTCGCGATGCCGGCTTCGACGTCGCCCTCGAGCGGCCAGAGGCGGTCGTTGTCGGTTTCGATACGGAGCTAACCTACGACCAGCTGGCCCGCACGGCTTACTGGATCGCTCAAGGATTGCCGTACGTCGCCACGCATCCCGACCGCGTGTGCCCGACGGATCGGCCCATCGTGCTGCCCGATTGCGGCGCGATCTGCGCGCTGCTGGAAACCGCAACCGGCCGCCGGCCGGACGCCGTGCCGGGAAAGCCGAATCCCGCCATGCTGCAACCGGTCTTGGAGGCACACGCTTTGGCCCCGCGCGAGGTGGCCGTCGTGGGCGACCGGCTGTATACCGATATCCGCATGGCGCGCGATGCCGGCGCCGCCGGTTTGCTCACGCTCACCGGCGAAACCACGCGGGCCCATGCCGAAGCCGCCGCCCCGGCCGACCGGCCCGATCTCGTCGTGGCGGATCTCGGCGAGCTTGCCCGATTGCTCCAGGAGTCGCGTGATGCTGGCTAAGCTCCTCGCGCCGCTGCGCCGCTTTTACGCGCCCCCGCCGCACGCGCCGCGCCTCGGCGACGCGGAAGTCGCCCGGCGTTATCCATGGTTTCGCTGGCGGGCGCTGGAGGCGACGTTCCTCGGCTACGCGATGTTCTACGTCGTGCGCAACAACATCGCGGTCGTCACGATCGAGATGCAGGACGCCCTTCATTACAGCAAGGAGATGATCGGCAACATCGTGGCGATGACAGCCATGGCGTACGGCCTCAGCAAGTTCCTCATGGGCGCGGTCTCCGACCGCAGCGACGCCCGCAAGTTCATGGCCAGCGGCCTGATCTTTACCGCCATCTGCAATTTCGCGTTCGGCGCGTCGCGCGATTACCACGTGCACCTGTGGCTGTGGACGCTCAACGGCTTTGCGCAGGGCATGGGCTGGCCGCCGTGCGGCCGCGTGATGGGCCATTGGTTCAGCGAGTCGGAGCGCGGCCTCACGTTCAGCATCTGGAACACGTCGCACAATGTGGGCGGCGGCCTGGCCGGCGTGCTGGCCGCCTGGGCGACGCACAAGTTCGGCGGCTGGCAGTATGCCTTCTACGTCCCCGGCATCGTGGCCACCCTCGGCGCCATTTACTTGCTGTGGCGATTGCGCGACACGCCCCAATCCGTCGGACTGCCCCCCATCGAGCAATACCGCGGCGACTTTCCCGTCGTCGTCGAATCGGCGATCGACATCGAGCGGGAGCTCACGTTCCGCGAGCTGTTTGTCGAGAAGGTGCTGCTCAACAAGTTCGTGTGGCTGCTGGCGATCGCCAATTTCTTCGCCTACATCACGCGCTACAGCATACTCGATTGGGGTCCCACCTACCTCCGCGAAGTGAAGCACGCGAACCTGGCGGAGGGCGGGCTCGCGATCCTCGTGATCGAGTTCGGCGGCATCCCCTCGACCATCTTCTTCGGCTGGGTTTCCGACCGCATCGGCGGCCGGCGCAGCATGGTGGCCGCCCTGTGCATGCTGCCGATCATCGCCGCGTTTGCCGCCATTCGGGTCACGCCGCCCGGCTACCTGTGGGTGGACTATCTCATGCTGTTGACAATCGGCTGCTTCATTTATCCGGTGATCAATCTGATCGTGATCGCGGCGCTCGATATTGCGTCGAAGAAGGCCATCGGTACGGCCGCCGGCTTCATTGGCCTATTTGGCTACCTGGGCCGCATGGTGCAAGTAAAAGGCTTCGGCAGGACCGTCGATCACTATACGGCCACGCACGGCGAAGCGTACGCTTGGGACGTCGTGCTATTCACGATTCTTCTCTGCGCCGTCGCCGCCGCCGTGCTGCTCTCGCTGATGTGGAAAACTCGCCCGCGGGCGTGACGATAATCGAGTTGCCGCCTGCGGCTTAGCGACCTGCCGCCGCGCTTCCCGGCGAGCGTGGCTCGCCGGCTATTGGGCGGAATCGGCGAGTGGGTTCGTGCGCACCTCGAACTTGTACTCCCACTCGTCGAAATACAGATTGTGCCCGTCGATCTCGACCTCGCCGCGTTGGAAGTCGTTGGGCTCGCTGCGGAAACTGGTCTTGGGCGGCTCGAGCGGGCGGGCGTAGTCGAGGTTCACGATCAGGCGGTACGGGTCCATGTGGCCGCAGAGGAAGTCGCGCACCCGCGGGTCGGCGTGGTCGCGCACGCCGTACGACGCATCGGCCGGCAGCCAGCCCCACGGTTCGACGTAGAACTCGCTCCAGTCGTGCATGTTCCAGTCGCCGGGCTTGGTCTGCCAGCCGGACTGCCAGCGGGCCGGCACACCCGCCGCGCGGCAGAGCGTGATGAACACCAGGCCTTGCACGCCGCAGTCGCCCCGGCGGGCTGCGAGGCCCTTGGCCGAGAGATTCGGGATGATGCTATACTCCATCTCGGAGCACCACGGAATGTTGTCCGACACCCAGCGGAAGACGCGGCGGGCCTTTTCGAGCGGGTTGGTTTCGTCGCCGACGATATCGGCCGCCAGCCGCTTCACTTCCGGCGTAAAGACGATGTGCGGTGGGCGCTCGGCCGTGTACTCTTGATACGGCCCGCTGCGAACGTCGTACGGCGCGACCTTGGCCGGGTCGAGCTTCGGGCAGTACGCGCTCGTGGTGAATTCGAATTCGACGCGAAACCGCGGCGGCTCGGCCGAATCGCCGAGCGTCTCTTCAAAGTAGATCGTGCGGTGCGGCGAGCCGTTTTGCGAAATGCTCGCGTGCCGCGGCTCGCTGCGGATTAGCCGCACGTCGCGCTGCTGGCGGTACTCCTGCGGAAACGGCAGCCACGCGCGCACGCGCGCCCCCGGCTTGAGCCGCGGATGGCCCGCTTTCACCGCCAACTCGTAGCGCACGGTGTGCTTCACCGGATAAACCTCGTCGCTGCTCGAGCTGGCCGACAGTTCGACGAGCGTTTCGATAAGCCCCGTGAGGTGGAACTTCTTTTTCGGCGGCGGAGCGCTCTTGCGGCGTTCGCGTGCTTCGGCGCTCGCACGGAACAGATTCGACACGGCCGCTCGAAAATAGCGATGCTCGCCGTCGATCGTGCGGGCCTGCAAGTCGCCCGCTTCGCGCCAGCGGTCGATATCCGCCGGCGTGGCATCGGGCATGCTTATCTTCAGCTCGGCAAGCACGTCATCGTCCGAATACGGAAAATCGGCCCGCGTGCGGCGGAGGATTTCGAGCCGAACGGCCGCATCGCTCGTCGCCGGGGCGGCGGGATCGACCTCCCGCATGATCTGCTTTTCCGCCTTGGCAAATTCGCCCTTGGCAATGAGAACTTCAATGGCCGGGTCGACCACCGCCGTCGCCGGCGCCGTCGCAAACACCAGCCCGATGACGATCGAGCACGACACGACCACGCCGGATTGGATCAGCTTTCGATGCGGCATCGCTTATTCTCGCTTTGGCAACAACGCGGCCGGAAATCGGGCCCCTGAGATTAGCGTAAGCGACACAAAAGCAATCGGACAAGCATTATTCTAACTCTGGAACTCTCGACGACGCGGCGGCAAAAGCTCGTAGAACACAATCCGCGCAAAAACGTGGAACTGCTGCGCGAAACATTCTGGCCGGTGAGTGGTTATATTGCGTAGAACCGGTTTCAAAACTAGTGGCACCGGCTGCTAGCCGGTGCGGATAACCGCAAAACTGCGACACAGGCCAGCGGCCTGTGCCACTGATCCGCCCGACATTGAGTAGACCATGCCACTGTAACTGAATGGTTGGAGTAGGTATGCGGTTCGTCACGAAACTGTTATGCCGAATTGCGCTATCGGCCCCTGTGCTGTTCAGCGTTTTAGTCTCGGCCGCCGATGCAGAGACAACTCCCACGCGACCGAACATCGTTTTCATCTACGCCGACGATTGGCGGTGGGATTGCCTGGGCGTCGTGCAGCGCGAACAGGGCGAGCGGGCCCGTTTTCCCTGGCTCCAAACGCCACGGCTCGACCAGTTCGCCCGCCGGAGCGTGCGGTTCGAGCAGTCGTTCGTCGTCAACTCGCTGTGCTCGCCGGGAAGGGCCTGCGTGCTCACCGGGCAGTACAACCATCTCAACGGCATCGTCGGCAACCGCCAGCCGCTGCCGGTCGACACGACCACCGTGGCCACGCGGCTTCAAGAGGCCGGCTACACGACCGCCTACTTCGGCAAGTGGCACATGGACGGCCAGCGGGAGCGGCCCGGCTTCGATTTCGTCGCCAGCTTCGTCGGGCAAGGCCGCTACTTCGATTGCCCGATCCTGCTCAACGGCACGCAGACGCCGACCGCCGGCTGGATCGACGATGTCTCGACCGACTTCGCGATCGAGTTCCTAAAAGAGCATTCATCGGCCGCGCCGTTCTTCCTGTTTCTCGGCTTCAAGAGTCCTCACGGGCCGCGCGGCGGCGACAATCTCCCGCAGCGGGTCCGCGACCTGTATGTCGGCGAAAAGTCGCGCCCCGTCGCGAACCTCGATGAGCAGCCCATCTACCGGAAGGCCAACGCGGCGGCGACGAGCAGGCCGCGGACCGCCCAACGGCAAGCCGAGCGGCAATTCGAGGCCCATCGCGCTTACATGCGCCACATCACGGCAATTGACGAATGCGTCGGACGCCTGCTCGACGCGCTGGATGAAACCGGACAGGCCGAGAATACGCTCGTCATCGTCACCAGCGACAACGGCTACTACCTCGGCGAGCACGGCCTGGGCGACAAGCGGACGGCCTACGAGGAAAGCATCCGCGTGCCGCTTATGATCCGGCTGCCCGGCGACGTTACGCCGCCGGCGGCCGTCGACGATGCGATGGCGCTCAATATCGACTACGCTCCGACCATCCTCGATTTCGCCGGCGCCGATCCGCTGCCCGACGCGCAAGGCCGCAGCCTGCGCCCGCTGCTGGTCGGGCAATCGCCGCCCGATTGGCGCACGGCCTTCTTCTACGAATACTTCAAAGAGGCCAGGTATGCGGCGCCGACCACGCTGGCTGTTCGAACCGCGACGCACAAGCTCATCACCTACCCCGGCCACGACGACTGGACCGAGCTGTTCGAACTGCAAAGCGACCCCTACGAGACGAAAAACCTCGCCGACGACGCGGACCTGCTGGAAAAGCTGCGGCGCGTCTTCGACGCCGAAGCCCGGGCCGTCGCGTTCCGCATGCCCGAAATCGTGGGCCAGGACACAGCGCCGCCCGGCCGGCGACAAAGAATGAAGGCGAAGGCCGAAAGTAGCGCACGTCAGAAAGCACTTCCGACAATCCCATGAAACACGCATCCGTACTCCTGGCCGCGCTTTGCTGGGCCCTGCCCGCGGTTGCCGCCGAGCCGCTGAACGTCTTGATCATCACCGTAGACGATATGAGCGCCGATTCGCTCGGCGCATTCGGCTGCGAGGTAGCGGGTACGTCGCCGAACATCGACCGGCTCGCCGCGCAGGGAATGCGGTTCGATTTCGCCCACGTGCAGGTGGCCAACTGCATGCCCTCGCGCAACGTGCTCTTCTCCGGCCTTTATCCGCACAACAACCGCGTCGAGGGCTTTTTTCAAGTCCGCGACCCGGACTATCCCGTCATGACGGACCTCATGAAGAAGGCCGGCTATTTCACGGCCATCCGCGGCAAGGTGGGACACTCCACGCCTTACTCCCCGTACGCCTGGGACCTCGTGCTCGACCGGCTCCCCAACGGCGCGCCGGCGCATAACAAAGACGCGGCGTCCTACAAAGTTTCGACCGAGCAGGGAGTCCGCGCGGCCAACGCCGCAGGCAAGCCGTTTTGCCTGGTGATCAACGTCTCCGATCCGCACAAGCCGTTCTACGCCGAGGGCCGCGGCGGGCGGACGGTCGACGATCCGCATGTCCCCTCCCGCGTATTCGTTCCCGATGAAGTGCCGGTGCCGGGCTTCTTGTTCGACGATCCTGTCGTGCGGAAGGAGCTTGCGCACTATTACTCCTCGGTGCGGCGGGCTGACGATTGCGTCGGCGCCGTGCTGGAAGCGCTCGAGGCGTCCGGCGAATCGGATCGCACGGTGGTCGTGTTCCTCTCCGACCACGGCATGCCGTTGCCGTTCGCCAAGACGCAGCTGTATCATCACAGCACGCGCACGCCGCTGGTGGTCCTCTGGCCGGGAATTACCCACCCGGGCTCCGTCGATCGGCGGCACATGGTTTCCGCCGTCGATTTCCTGCCCACGCTGCTGGATGTCGTGGGCATCGAACAGCCAAAAGGCCTGGATGGCCGGAGCTTCGAGCCGCTGCTGCGGAGCGAGGCGCAGGAGGACCGCACCATGGTCTTCAAGGAATACAACGAGAACGCCGGCGGGGCGCGCCGTCCCATGCGGGCAGTGCAGACGCGACAGTACCTCTATATCTTCAATCCCTGGTCGAACGGCGAGCGAACGATGCGCACGGCCACGCAGGGCACCTCGACGTACCGCCGCATGAAGGAGCTGGCCGGCGCCGACCCCGCCGTCGCTCGGCGGCTCGAATTGTTCGACCATCGCGTCGCCGAAGAGTTGTACGACGTCGAGAGCGATCCCGATTGTCTCACGAATCTCGTCGACGATCCGGTCTGTGCAAAGCAGCTCGCCGAGTTGCGCGATGCGCTCGAATCCTGGATGGCACACACCGCCGACCCGATGCTCGAAGTGTTCCGTCAGCGCGACGATCCGACTGCTCGCGAGGCCTATATGCATCGCGTCGAGCGGGAGTCGGCCGAGCGAGGAGAAGATAATCGGCGGCGCCGGACGTCACGGCGACGAGCGGAGCTCGATGCAAATCGGCGCCGGGCTGTTGACCGTCGTGCCGGCGTAGACGAGCGCGCCGGTGTCGGCGTCGATGCCGAACAGTGAGATCGTGTTCGAATCGCGCCCGGCCGCCAGCAGCCACTTGCCGGCGGGATCGATATTGAAATTCCGCGGATGACTGCCGCGCACCGCCTCCCGCTCGACGAACGTCAACCGGCCGCTGTCCGGATCGATCGCAAACGCCGCAATCGAGTCGTGGCCGCGGTTGGCGGCGTACAGGAACCGGCCGCTCGGATGGATGCGAATCTCCGACCCG
>CAZHIV010000552.1:0-18225 GCA_964532675.1 uncultured Planctomycetaceae bacterium | reverse complement strand
CCGTGCCGCCGGGGCGGTCTTCGAGCGTGACGCCGATGTCGGCGAGGCGGTTGCGGATGGTGTCGGCGGTGGCGAAGTCTTTGGCGGATCGCGCGTCGGCGCGGAGCTGGATCAGGAGCTGCATGAGGCCGTCGGCGTAGTTAGCCCCCGGTGAGTCACCGGGGGCTAAATCTGCGGACCAGTCGGTGCCGGCGGCCCGGTCTTCCAGCGTAATGCCCAGGGGTGCAAGGCCGTCGCGGATCTTGTCGGCGACGGCGAAGTTCTTGCTCTTGCGAGCGCTCGCCCGCAATTCGATCACGAGCGGCATAACCTTGGCGATGAGCTCGTCGGAGCCGCCGGCGTCGGCGGGCGGCTGGGTGAAGAGGCCGAGGATGGCGGCCAGTTCTTTGACGGTGGTCATCAACAGCTCGAGCGTGGCGACGGAAGCGGCGTTCTTTTGACCGGCGCCTTCGAGGTCTTGCTCGTCGCAGTAACGGTTGGTGAGCTTGGCCAGCTCGAAGAGCTCGCCGACGGCGCCGCCCGTGTTGAAGTCGTCGTCCATGGCGGCGAGGAACCGCTGGCGGCATTGCTCGGCCGCTTCGAGAACGGGCTCCTTGCCGGCGCTCAGCGGCGTGGCGCCGCGGCTGGCCGGCGCGGTGAGGGCGTAGAACTGGGCCCCGCTGATGCGGGTGTAGCGTTTGAAGAGGCGATAGAACGTGTCCAGGCCGGTGCCGGCCTCTTCGATGGCCGGTTCGTTGAACAGCACCGTGCTGCGGTAATGGGTGCGCAGCAGGAAGAAGCGGATACGCTCGCCGCCTTGGCGCTGGATGAGGTCGGCCAGTCCGCCGGCGCCTTTGGAGCGGGACATTTTGCCGCTGACGGCTTCCGTCACCGACGGGCCGTCGGTGCCACTGTTGTCTGGGGCACTGCCGACGGTGCGACTGGAATCAGGCTGGCGTTCGGCGCGGCCGCCGATTTTGCCGACGGCGCTGCCGGCTCGCAGCAGACCGTTGTGGGCCCAGTAGCGGACCATCGGCTTGCCGTGGCAGCACTCGCTCTGGGCGATTTCGTTCTCGTGGTGCGGGAAGACGAGGTCCAGCCCGCCGCCGTGGATGTCGAACGTTTCGCCGAGGATCTTTTTGCTCATGGCGGAGCACTCGATGTGCCAGCCGGGCCGGCCCTGGCCCCAGGGGCTGTCCCACGACGGCTCGCCCGGCTTGGCCGCCTTCCACAACGCGAAATCGGCCACGTGCCGCTTCCGCTCGCCGCCCGCGCCGCCCTCGCCCTGCAGCGAGTTGATCGAGCGGTTCGAGAGCTTGCCGTAGTCGGAGTCCTTGGCCACGTCGAAATACACGTCGCCGTCGCCCTGGTAGGCGAAGCCGCGCTCGATGAGGCATTCGATCAGCCGGATGATGTCGCCCATGCACTCGGTCGCCCTTGGAAAGTGGTCGATCTGGTCGACGCCCAGTGCGGCCAGGTTGCCGTGGTAATCGGCGATGTTCTCCTCGGCGACCTGGAGCATCGAGATGCCGCGCTCGTTGGCCTTCTTGATGAGCTTGTCGTCGACGTCGGTGATGTTTACGACCCAGTTCACGTCGTAGCCGCAGTAATTGAGGTAGCGCTTGACGCAATCGAAGATCACCGGGCCGACCATGTGGCCGATGTGGGCCTTGTCGTAAACGGTCGGTCCGCAGAGGTAGATGCCGACCTTGCCCGGGCGCACGGTGACGAACGGTTCCTTGCGCTTCGAGAGCGTGTTGTAGACGCGGAGCGTGGGGTGGGCGGTGGCGGATTTCTCTTGGGCGGGCATGGGGCGGGTGGAGACGCTCATGGGAATGACGACGATTGTTCGAATGGCGGAATGACGAATGACGAATGACGAATGGGTTCGACGTGTTAGCCGGCGAGCTACGCCTCGCCGGTTTTTTCCAGTAGGGCCACGCAGCGGGCTTCGATTACCTCTTCGCGGCCGACCGGGCCGACGCCTTCGCCCGTCTTGGCTTTCAGTCCAATTTGAAATGGGCTTACTTCGAGGACGCCGGCGATGCGGTGTCGGATGGCTTCCTGGTAGTCGGCCAGCTTCGGGCGCTGGGCGTGGACATTGCAGTCGAGGTTGACGACGCGGTAACCGGCTTCGGCCACTTTGGCGGCGGCGGCGGCCAGCATTTCGGCCGAGTCGCGGCCGCGGTTCGCCTGGTCGGTGTCGGGGAACATGCGGCCGATATCGGGCAGGGCGGCGGCGCCGAGCAGGGCATCGGTCACGGCGTGCAGCAGCACGTCGGCGTCGCTGTGACCGACGAGCTGGCGATCGTGGGGCACATCGATGCCGCCGAGCCGCAGCGGGCCTCCCGGCGCCGTGCGGTGCGAATCCTCGCCGATGCCAACTCGCAGGTTATGACTCGTGGCGGATTCTCCTAAGTGCATGCGTGGTGGGGCTCTTTTCGGCCGATCCGCGCGGATTATACCCGGCGGGCAATAGGGCGACAACGCGAGCACGCGGGGCGCTAAGCCGCAAGCGGCGGGCTAAACCGCAGGCCGATCGCGGGGGTTGTCGTAAAGCTCTGGTTCGGCGGCGAAAAGCTGGATCGTGACGGCGCGCGGCTCTTCGGCCGGTTTGGGGAGGCGCACTTCGAGCTGCGTGCCGTTGTGCAGCCGCTGTGCCACTTTGACGGCCGCCGGCGAATCGTCGGCGACCTCCGCTTCGATCTCCGGCAATCGTTCAAACGGCGGGCAGAAGGCGACGTACAGCATGGCGTCGCGCTGGCCGGCCCCGAACTCGGCCACGAGCGTACCGCGGATCGCCTCAACGCCATCGGACGTACGAACGCGGGTAATCTCTTGCAGCACCTGCTCGGCAACCGCCGGGCCGTGTGCCTTAGCCGGCGAGCTACGCCTCGCCGGACGCAGCGAATACGACGACCAGACGACGGCCGCCATGGCTGTCGGCCAGACGAGCCAATCGATGGCCCGGTTGCCGGGATAGGAACAGCCGACGGCGAAGAGAAGGACGGTTGACAGAGGGACCCAAAAGGTGGCGAACCTATCCGGCGAGCGTAGCTCGCCGGCTATTGATCGTCTTGTGGTCCGCCACGTTAGTTGGATGAGTAATGTCCAGCCGACGAGGGATGCCGCGGTCACTACTAGCGGCAGCGCAGGCAGGGGCGAGGTGATTGCGCCCGTAGCGCGGCGAAGGACCAGGAAGGCGCCGAACGCGAGGCCAAGGATTTCCGAGGCGACGACCAGCGGCGCGGCGGGTGGCCAGCGCGCAGCGGCGCGTGTCCAGGCGGCTCGCCATGTCGCTTCCGTGGCAGGCAATGCGAACTCCTTTCCGCAGGACGGGACTGTCCAACTGGCGCGTCACGAGACGGCGGCGGCGGTTCGGCCCGTGCTGACGTTTTCGGCCGCGGCCGCCAGGGCCTTGGCCTTGTCGGTTCGCTCCCAGGTGAACTCCGGCTCGTTGCGGCCGAAGTGCCCGCCGGCGGCCGTCTTGCGGTAAATGGGCCGGCGAAGGTCGAGGTGCTTGATGATGCCCGCGGGCGTGAGCGGGAACAACTCGCGCACCAGCTCGCAGATCCGCCCGTCGTCGATTCGGCCAGTGCCGTCCGTATCGACGCTGACGCTGACCGGCTCGGAGACGCCGATGGCGTAGGCAAGCTGCAGCTCGCAGCGGTCGGCCAGGCCCGCGGCGACGATGTTCTTGGCCACGTAGCGGGCCATGTAGGTGGCGCTGCGGTCGACTTTGGTGGGGTCCTTGCCGCTGAACGCGCCGCCGCCGTGCCGGCCCCAGCCGCCGTAGGTGTCCACGATGATCTTGCGTCCGGTGAGGCCGCAATCGCCGTGCGGACCGCCGGTGATGAACTGGCCGGTCGGATTGATGTGGTACTTGATCTTGCCCTCGATGAGATCGCCGGGCAGCACCGGTTCGATGATCTCTTGAATCACGTAGCGCTCGATCTCGTCGCGGCTGACGTCCGGCGCGTGCTGCGTCGAGACGACGACGGTGTCGATCCGCACCGGCGTGGCGCCGTCGAACTCGACGGTGACCTGGCTTTTGCTGTCGGGCCGCAGCCAGTTTACGTCGCCGCCCAAGCGCGCTTCGGTGATGCGGTTGATGATCCGGTGGGCCAGCGAGATGGGCAGCGGCATGAGCTCGGGCGTGTCGTTGCAGGCATAGCCGAACATGAGGCCCTGGTCGCCGGCGCCGACGTCCTTGCCGCGGGCGGAGTCTTCGTTCACGCCCATGGCGATATCCGGGCTCTGCTCGCCGATCGCCACCAGCACCGCGCAATGATCGGCACTGATGCCCATGGAGGAATCGGTGTAGCCCACGCCGTGGATCACTTCGCGGACGACCTTTTGCATGTCGACATAGGCCTTGGTGGTGATCTCGCCGGCGATCACGGCCAGGCCGGTGGTGACCATCGTTTCGCAGGCGACGCGGCTGAGCGGGTCTTTGGCCAAGAGCGCGTCGAGGACGCCGTCGGAGATTTGGTCGGCCAGCTTGTCCGGGTGGCCCATGCTGACGGATTCACTGGTGAAGAGGTGTCTGCCGGATGCCACGGAGTGCTCCTAATCGTTGCGGTGGTAAGGGATGGTCGGTTTCGATCGGGGTCGTTGTCGCAGCTCGCGATGGGCTTATATAGCCGCTGCACGACGGAAGCATCATTATAATTCGGCGGCGACGGACCGGGCAACGGCTAGATGGCGGTAGTCCGGCCCGGATGGGTTTTCACCGAGTGAACGCTGCTGTAGGGTGGGTTCGAGGTTGCGCGTCATCGTCGCAGCCGGGCACGAAAGCTCACGCCGATGGCACGCTGGCCGCGTCACGTCTGGACTTCGATCTTCACCTATGGGACGGTATTCGTGCTGTTTCCGCTGTTGTGCCTGCTCGCGTACGCCTGGGTCAGGGGCTGGTTTTCGTAGAACCCGTTTCAAAACTAGTGGCACCGGCTGCTAGCCGGTGCGGAAATCCGAAAAACTATGACACAGGCCAGCGGCCTGTGCCACTGAGCCGCAAGCATTGATGGTTTTGAAACTGGTTCTGGCCGGGAACAGGGAGCCGGGAGCGGGTCGATTGTCAACGAACGTGCCAAATCGTGAAGCGTTAGCCGCGCGGCTCAGGCCGCACGGTCAGGACCATTTGCTGCGATTTTGGGACGAGCTCGACGCGGCCGGCAAGCAGCGTTTGGCCGCGCAGATCGAGGGGCTCGATTTGGACCAAATCGCGGCCCTCTATCGGCAAGGGGCCGCGGCGCAGGATTGGGCCGCTCTGGCGCGGCGGGCCGAGCCGCCGCCGGCGATGCGGCTGGACGATCGCCGCGGTAGGGGCCGCTTCGACGCGGACGACGCGCGCCGGCGCGGCGCCGAGGCGCTGGCGGCCGGAAAGATCGGTGTGCTGCTCGTGGCGGGTGGGCAGGGGAGCCGACTCGGGTTCGACCAACCGAAGGGGATGTACCCGATCGGCCCCGTGTCGGGCGCGTCGCTGCTGCAAATTCATTTGGAGAAGGCGCTGGCGGCCGCCCGCCGCTACGGGGCGCGGGTGCCCATTTTCATCATGACCAGCCCGGTGACGCGCGCCGAGCAGGCGGCGTTTCTGAAGGAGCACGATTGGTTCGGCCTGCCGGCGGACGACGTCGTGCTGTTTTGCCAGGGGACCATGCCGGCCGTGGATGCCGCCGGCGGCAAATTGCTCCTCGCGGAAAAGGACTCGCTGTTCCTCAGTCCCGACGGACACGGCGGCATGGTGGCCGCGCTGGGGGCCAGTGGGGCGCTGGCCGACATGCACCGCCGCGGCGTCGAACATTTGTTTTATTTGCAGGTCGACAATCCGCTGGTGCCGATCGGCGACGCCGAGTTCGTCGGTTACCATCTGCTGGCCGAGTCGGACCTTACCTCGATGGCCGTCGCCAAGCGGACGCCGGGGGATCGGCTGGGCGTTTTCGCGATGATCGACGGCCGGCTGCACGTGATCGAGTACAGCGATTTGCCGGACGACGTGGCCGAGAAGCGAGGTGAACACGGCGGGCTCGCGTTCTGGGCCGGCAGCATCGCCGTGCACGTGATGCGGGTCGCCTTCCTGGAACGCTCGTTGGAGAGGAAGGATGTGCTGCCGCTGCATATCGCGCGGAAGAAGGTTGCCCACATCGACGACGCGGGCCGAACGGTGGAGCCGGGCGAACCGAATGCATTGAAGTTCGAGAGATTCATCTTCGATTTGTTGCCGCACGCGGCCAACCCGCTCGTGGTGGAGTACGCGGAGGAAGAGGTGCTCGCACCGCTGAAAAACGCGCCGGGTGAAGAGCGCGATACGGCGGAGTACGTGCAGCGGCACATGGTCGCCCAGCACAAGCGCTGGCTGGAAGCGGCCGGTACGCGCGTGGCGGAGGGGGTGGCCGTGGAGATCAGCCCCCTCTGGGCGCTCGACGCCGCGGCCGTCGCCGACCATTCGGATCGTCCCAAGATAATCGACAAGCCGACGTATCTTCGCGATGCAATTCGAGGTTGAGCAAAAACACCCAGTCGCGGACGTTGCCGCCGTCGTGGCCCGGTTGACGGCGCGCGGCGTGACGCTCGGCGCCACCATCGAGCAATCGGATCAGTACTTCGCCCACCCGTGCCGGGATTTTGCGACGACCGATGAAGCGCTGCGGATTCGCACCGCGGGCGGCAGGAGCTTTGTAACGTACAAGGGACCGAAGCTCGACGCGGCCACCAAGACGCGCCGCGAGCTGGAGCTGCCCCTTGATCGGCAGGACGCCGACGGATCGCAGCTGGCGGAGCTGCTCGTGGCCTTGGGTTTCACACCGGTGGCCGTCGTCCGTAAGAAGCGTCGGCCGTTCGAGCTGCCGTATGAGGGTCGCATCGTCGAAGGAGCGCTCGACGACATGGAGGGGGTGGGCACGTTCGTCGAATTAGAGCTCCGCGCCGACGAGGCGGGATTGGAGGAGGCAAAACGGCTCATCTCGGCACTCGCCGCCGAGCTCGAGCTGGGCCCGTCGGAGCGACGCAGCTATCTCGAAATGCTGCTGGAGCGCGAGTAAGCGGGCGTAGCTATCCGGAGCTTCCGACAGCCGCGTAGAGCTTGCCGTGTTGTGTCAGCCAAGCGACATCGCCTTGCTCGGCACGATCCTTTACTTCCCGAAGGTATTGGACCGTCTCGGCTTCATAACAAGGTTCGCTCGGGTCATCGGGTGGAACGACCATCTCGACGTCCACCGCGACAACGTACTTGTCGGTTTGAATGAGCCGGGTCTTCTTGATTCGTTGTCCGGGTATTCGCATGGGCGAACTCAGTCAAAAAAGTGAACCGTCACCAATTTGGCGACGCCGCTTTGACGCAAATACGACCAAACGGCCTTGAATTGCGTGCCGTCGGGTAATTCTTCCTGCACTTCGACGGCAGGATTCGGATGCGCCTGACGACGCTCAGCGAGTAGCTTACCCGCCTCCAAACCTGCGGCGGCTTGCCATTCCATTATACCACGCTCCTCCAGACGCTCGGATGCATGTTCACCAACGATATACTTGTCTTCCTCAACGAGCCGCCGAATCGTCTCATGCAATTGTCCCATGAGCGAAATCTTGGAGCGCAGCTCCGCCGGGGTCAATTGTTTCCCAATCAATTGCATACGAGCGCCAATTGAGCTTCCCGCCCGTTGCCCATTTTGCCATACTTTCGCCCCCGCCGGGCTCGACTTTTGCCGGCGGACGGTACGACGTTCTTCTGCGCGGAACCAACACGATGAAGATCTTTTTTTCGGTCGGTGAGCCGAGCGGCGATTTGCATGGGGCGAATCTCATTCGCGAGCTGCGCCGGCGGCGGGCCGATTGCCAGTTCGTGGGCTACGGCGGGCCGCGGATGGCGGCGGCAGGCTGCACGCTGCACGAAGATCTCACCAAGCTGGCCGTGATGTGGTTTGCCCGCGCGCTATTGAATCTGCACAAGTTCTGGGCGCTGGCGAGCCGGGCCGACCGGTATTTCCGCCACCATCGGCCGGACGTTGTGGTGCTCATCGATTACCCGGGCTTCAATTGGTGGATCGCGCGGCGGGCGAAGGCCCACGGCATCCCGGTGATTTACTACGGCGCGCCGCAGCTCTGGGCTTGGGGCGGCTGGCGCGTGAGGAAGATGCGGCGGTTCGTCGACCACGTGCTGTGCAAGCTGCCTTTCGAGGAGGCGTGGTATCGCGACCGCGGCTGCCGGGCGACGTTCGTCGGCCATCCGTATTTCGACCAGCTCCGCGCCGAGCAGCTCGACGCGGCGTTCGTGAAGCGGCAGCGCATGACGGGCGGCCCGCTCGTGGCGATCCTGCCGGGTTCGCGCACCCAGGAAGTGAAAAGCAATCTCAACTGTTTTATTAAGGCGGCGAGGGTTGTTCACCGTCGCGTGCCCCGCGTGCGATTTATCGTGGCCGCCTTTAAGGAGAGTCAGGCCGAGTTGGCGCGCGAGGCGCTAGCCGGCAGCGGTCTGCCGGCGGAGGTGCACGTCGGCCGCACGGCCGAGATCATTCACACAGCCGATTGCGCGATGGCCGTCTCCGGCTCCGTGTCGCTGGAGCTGCTCTATCACACCACCCCGACGGTGATTCTGTACTACATCTCGCGGCCGGCCTTTTTCGTGCAGCGGTTCTTCCGCAAGGTGCGTTACATCACGCTGGTGAACCTGCTCACGGCGAGCGATTTGTTTCCCAAGCGCGTGGCGACGTACGACCCGGCCGACCCGAGCGATGCGGGCGTGCTGATGCCGGAGTACCTCACCTGCGAGGACAAGTCGGAGCAGGTTGCTGCCCACGCGATCGAGTGGCTCACCGAACCGGCGAGCCGCGCCCGCCGCGTCGGCCAGTTGGCCGAGTTGAAGGAGCGGGTCGGCCACGGCGGCGCTTCGCAGCGGGCCGCCGATTATCTGCTCGAGGTCCTCGCGTCGCGGCGCCGCGCGCCGTTGAAAACGCACCATCCGCTTGCTGTGCCGCTGGACGCCGAGGTTCGCGAGGCGGCCTGACGGGGCGATTTCGGATTGCGGATTGCGGTTTGCGGATTGAATAATGCACGTCGGCGGATAATCCGAATTCCGAATTCCTAAATCCTAAATCCTAAATCCCACTTATGCTTCTCGGCGAACCAGCACCGACGCAGGCCGATCTGCATTTCCGGCTATTCGGGATTCCCGTTCGCGTGCACCCCTTGTTCTGGGTCGTGGCGCTATTGCTCGGCATGGGTGGCCGCAAGGCGGACCCGCTGGAGACGCTGATCTGGGTCGCGGTCGTGTTCGTCTCGATTCTGGTGCACGAGCTGGGGCACGCCGCGATGCAGCGTTACTACGGCGGCCATCCGTGGGTCACGCTCTACAGCTTCGGCGGCCTGGCGTCGTGCAGCGATTGCAATCGGTCGCCGCGGGCGCAAATTCTCATTCTGCTGGCCGGGCCGTTTGCCGGCTTTTTTCTGGCCGGTTTCGTGATCTCCGCGCTGGTCGCGTTACAGCGATTCGAGGGATTCGTATTGGGCTGGGTACCGGTCGAGTGGGATTATTTCAGGTCGGCGCTCGACGTGACCGTGTTTTACCTGCTGTTCGTCAACATCGCCTGGGGAGTACTCAACTTGCTGCCGATCTACCCGCTCGACGGCGGGCAGATCGCACGGGAGCTCTTCACGCTCGGCAACCCGCGGTCGGGCATCATTCGATCGCTGCAGCTATCGGTCGGGGCTGCCGTGCTGGTCGCAGCGTATGCACTTTTTAACCAGCGGTTATTCATGTGCATCATGTTCGGCTTTTTGGCCTATGGCAGCTTTCAGGCGCTGCAGTCGTATCGGGGCCGGTGGCGATGAGCGGGGCGGGCAAGCCAGGCCGCGAGCGCGCGGGGCCGGTTGATGTCGCGGATGTTCGTGGGTTAAGCCCGCGGCGGCGGGTGATTCTATTGGGCGCGAGCAACCTCGTCCGCTCGCTGCCGACGATCGTCGCCACGGCGCAGCGCACGTGGGGCGAGCCGGTCGAAATTATGGCCGCGATGGGGCACGGACGGTCGTTTGGCGAGGATTCGGTCGTCTTCGGGCGAAAAATTTCTGGAATTTTTCCCTGCGCGCTTTGGCAAGATTTGCAAAAGCGGCCCGCGCTGCCCACCGCGGCGCTGATGACCGACATCGGAAACGATTTATTGTACGGCGTGCCGCCCGATCGGCTGCTTAAATGGGTCGCAGATTGTCTCGATCGCCTGGCGGAAGTCGGCGCGACAACCGTGGTCACGCAAATGCCGATCGAAAGCGTCGAGGGGCTGCGCGAAGCGCGGTTTCGGTTCTATCGGCGGCTGTTTTTTCCGCGCAGCCCAATGTCGTTGGGCGACGCGAAAGCGCTGGTGCGCACATTCAACGAGCGGCTGGTGCGGCTCGGCGAGTCGCGAAAAATACCGGTAATTCCAGTGTCGTTGGCCTGGTACGGGTTCGATCCGATCCATCTGAAGCGTCGCGTGCTGCGGCGGGCGTGGCCGGAGTTGCTTGCCGCCTGGCATGGCGCCGAGAAACCGGTGGTCGTAGCGCGTCCCTCGCTGTGGACGACGGCCTACCTGGCCACGTTAGCGCCGTGGGAACGGTCGCTGTTCGGAATTCGGCGCCGCGCCTCGCAGCCGAGCGGCCGATTGAACGACGGCACGACGATCTCCCTCTACTAATCGGCGCGCCGCGGCGTTGCGCGACGGGTTTCGATGCGCCGACGAACGATTTGATGAGGCGCGACCCGCTTGTGGCGAGGGAAAATTTTTTGCGCGCGGCAATTTTTTTACCGAAAACATGTTGCACAAATCCAATAAAGTTGTACAAATACCAACAAGTGATATCGGTGATCGCACATTTCAAGAGCGACTCGAGCAACAGGAATTGGAAGTGAATGTTGACCCAAGCGCTCGGATGAAATGCGAGTTACCGGGAGCTACCGCGGAACGGTAGCTGGTTTTCCTTTGGGTGAAGTCGGCTGTGAGTTTCAGATGGTGTGTCAGCCGAGGAATCACCTGAACCTTTTTATGGAGGAGTGACTGTGGCCAAGAAGAGACGCGCCGCCAAGAAGAAGGCGGCCAAGAAGAAGACTGCCAAGAAGAAGGGCCGAAGGAAGAAGGCCGCCAAGAAGAAGGGCACTAAGAAGAAAGTCCGACGCAAGAAGGCCAAACGCAAGACCAAAAAGAAGGCCTAGTTCAACTGGCAGCTTCTGGTCTTCGGCGGGCTAGGACGCTTTCGGGCGAACTTGCCGCCGCGTGAACTAACGAGAAAGAGCCGCCGGGCGCAAGCCGGGCGGCTCTAATTCTTTGCGCCTTGGCCGCTTGCGGCTTAACGCTAAACCGCAAGCGACGAGGTAAGGCCGATTCCTCGAAGAGACCGGGAAAATGGGGCCGTTTCGGCCTCGTTCTACAGCACCGTGAGGCTCGGCAGCGGTGGCTCGGCCTTGTGGGAAGTGCTGATCTGATGCACCAGCCGGTGACAAATGTCTCGGAAGAAGCGAGCCGTCGAGTCGTCGGCGAAATTGCCCGCGGTGTCTCCCGCGTCTCCGCGCTCGCGGATGCCGATCTGGATCGGCACCTCGCCGAGGAACGGCAGATCGAGGTCGCTGGCCCGCCGCTTCGCGCCGCCGGAGCCGAAGATGTCGAACCGCTGGTCGCAATTCGGGCACTGGAAGTAGCTCATGTTTTCGACCATGCCCAACAGAGGAATGTTCACTTTGCGGAACATGGCGATGGCCTTCGTGGCATCGAGCAGGGCCACGTCCTGCGGCGTGCAGACGACGACGGCGCCGGTCAGCGGCAGGAGCTGCGAGAGCGTCAGCGCGATATCGCCCGTCCCCGGCGGCATGTCGATGACCAGGTAATCGAGCGGTCCCCAGTCGGTGTCGCGCAGGAACTGGGAGATCGCGCCGTGCAGCATCGGCCCGCGCCACACCACCGCCTCGCCGGGCGGCACCAGGAAACCCATGCTCATCACTCGCAAGCCGTCTTTCACGATCGGCTGCAGCCGATTGTTCTCGAGGTGCGGCCGCCCGTTCGCTCCGAGCAAGTGGGGGATGCTGGGCCCGTAGACATCGGCATCCATGAGTCCGACCGCGGCGCCGCTGTTTTTCAGTCCGTACGCGATCGACGCCGCGATGGTGCTCTTGCCCACTCCGCCCTTGCCGGATCCGACGGCGACGACGCTCTTGGCGGCCACGCCGATCTGGCCGATCTTCTCCGGCGGCCGCTGGTGTTCCGCAATCCGCACTTCGACCTTCACGTCGCCGGGCAGTTTGTTCTGTAGCAGCGACTCGACTTCGTGGCGGACGTTGTCCCACAGCGGGCCGGCCCAGGTGGTCAGGCCGAGCGTGACGGCGACTCGCGGGCCATCGATGGCGATTTCGTGGATCTGCTCCATTTGCTGCAGGCCGCGGCCCGTTTCCGGGTCTGGGAAATCGGCCAGGATCGACTCAATCAACTCGCGATTCGGGGCGTTTTCAGGCATCGGGGCCGCCAGATTACGGAAATTCGAGGTGAGTTCGAGCCTGCGCCTCAACCTAACGGGCGCCGCGCCGGCTGCCAAGGCAATAAATCCCATGCCCAATCGGCGAACGACGGGTGGTCGTCGATGCCGGCCAAAGAGTCCGCATGAGCGGCGGCGTGCCGTCGGCCGACGGTCAATACGTTCTGCAAATGGCGGGGCGAATGGGTGACTTCGACGGCGCCGGCCGCCAGCAGGGCATTGGCCACCCCCAGGCGAGTTTCGGGGCCAAATCCATCGCTATCGAGCAAGGCAATGCAGCGGGCTCGAGGTTTCAACGAGCTCGCCTCAGCCAGCCAGGAGAGTGTTTCCGCCAGGTTAGCCCGACGCACCTCAACCAGCGCCACCGCGCAGCGTTGCTCGTGCAGATGCGGGGCCAGCTCCTCCAGGGATCGCACCTCGTGAAGCCGGTGCTTGCCGGCGGGGTGTGCTGATTGTGTCCCGATCGCACGGCGCAATGCGGCCGCCCACCGGCCGGTGCGTTCGCAAATGATCCACTCGCACTGTCTCACGATGATTCGCCGTTGGGGTCGCGTTCGATGAATTCCGGACCCGCCAGCCCGAGTTGCACCAGGCGGCGGTAAAGTCGGGGGCGCGTCATTCCCAGCAGCTCGGCCGCTTCTGATTTATTGCCGCCGGTTTGGGCGAGCGCCCGCACGATAGCTTCCTTTTCGATACGGGCAAGCAGTTCGTCGAGGATTATGCGCTCCGGCCGCCGGCGGACGCGGGCGGCCGACTTGGCGGCATGATGCACGACGGCCGGCAAATCGCCCGGCGTGATTTCGTGCGTGCTCGACGCGCCGTGGGCCGCGGCGACCGTTTCCCGCAGCTCGTCCAGTTCGCCCGGCCACGCGTAAAGAGCTAACAAGTCCAGCGCGTCCGGGCGTACCGAGCCGACCTGTTTCTCGCTGGCGAGGTTTGCCGCTTCGAGAAAGCATTGGGCCAGGATCGGCAGGTCGCCCAACCGCTCGCGAAGCCGCGGTACTTCGATGGTGATCGTCGAGACAGCGTCGAAAAGGGCCGGGTCGAGCGTGGCAGGTACACTCCGCGTGCCGTCGGCTGACGTTTCCTGGTCCATTGAGTCATCGTTCGCCGCGGCGGATGGGTTGGGCTTGCTGCGTGTGGCGATGATCCGAGCTCCGAACGCATTTTGCCGAATCGCGGCCAGCAATTGTGATTGCTGCGACTCGCCCATCTGATCGAGGTTTTCCAGGAGCAGGGTAGGGCGGCGCCGGGCGTCGCCGGCGGCGTCGCGCACCGCGTCGATCGCCCGCCGAAGCATGTCGTCGCTGGCGACCGCGCAATCGACCGGGACAAGCTTGACTTCCGCATCGCCGACCGCCCGATAATGAATTGCCCGCGCGATGTGTCCTCGCCCGGTGCCGGGGTGACCGCAGATGAGCGTGTTCACGCCGCTGGCCGCGGCGGCGGCCACCTGGGAACGCACCTTGCCCATCGCGGTGCTTTCGCCCAGCAGCGACTCGACGGCGTAACGGGCGGCCTGCCCGCGGCGAAACTGGCGGATCGTGCGATGAAGTTCGTCGGCCGCCGGTTCGGCGGTTAGTTCCGAGGTCAGTTCCTGCGGCGTCAAATCGCGGGCGGATAGAAACGCCAGGACGCCGCCGTTTGTGGGCGTGCCGGCGTCTGCCTCGTCCGCCCCGCCCAGCGGCACGAACCTTGCCCGCCGGTGAACCAGGCCGCCGCCTCGGGCGACGCACGAAATCGTGCCGACGCACGCCTCGCCCGCCAGAGCGCGCGGCGGCGGACAAAGATCGGCCAACGGGGCCTGGGCTGCGCTTCGAGATGGGCGGACTGCGTCTGGCTCAGAGTGATACTCGACGACACGCCCGATGATCCGGCTCGGTTCCAAGTCGAGCCACGTCGCCAGGGCCGTATTGCAATAAACGATCTGCCGCCGGTCATTGACGGCGTAAATCGGCCGATTGCTCGCATCGAGCAAGTCGGTCAGAGAGCCAAGCTCAGCCAGCGTTGAAGCCATGTGCATTCAGTTCGATCCGAGAACCAGTCTTCAGCGTGTACCAAAGCGGCCCGGTTCGCAAGCGGCGCAGTTTAAACCGTGGGCAGCCTCGCGGCGAGCGGACGACGAGTTACGTCTCAGGTGCTACAATCCGAGTCGTTCATCACGCAAGCGAGCAAAGGAACTGGGTGACCCATGCCGCTCGATCCGGTGACTACGCTACAGCGACTCGTTCAGACGCCGAGCGTCAATCCGATGGGTCGCGATGTCGCCGGACCGATGTTCGGCGAAAGCCGGATGACGGACCTGCTGGCCGATATCTGTCGGGAGCAAGGTTGGCCCTGTCGGCGGCAGACGGTTCATCCGGGCCGCGATAACTTGCTCGTGCTCGTGGAAGGCCGCCCTTCGCCGCGCGACGGCGGCGAGCTGCTGCTGTGGGACGTGCACCAGGACACGGTGCCGGTCGAGGGCATGTCGATCGAACCGTTCGCTGGCGAGCTGCGCGACGGCCGCGTGTACGGCCGCGGCGCGTGCGATGTGAAAGGCTCGATGGCGGCGATGCTGGCGGCGCTCTCGCGGCTGTGCGAACCCTCCCCTGGCCCCTCCATAAAAGGGAGGGGAAACGGAGGGCGCCTGCAAGGAAGGGCAAATCGAACGCGGCCGACAATTATCTTGGCCTGCACCGTGAACGAGGAATGCGGGTTCACCGGCGCCCGCTTGCTTTGCGACGCGTGGGGCGAGGGCTGTGAAGCGGATCCGTTCTTCTCCCGCCGGCCGGACGCCGCGATTGT
Source organism: uncultured Planctomycetaceae bacterium (assembly GCA_964532675.1). GTDB lineage: Bacteria > Planctomycetota > Planctomycetia > Pirellulales > Lacipirellulaceae > JABDGM01. Next base: position 2,976 of record CAZHIV010000552.1, on the reverse strand, counting down.
TGCCGAGCCGACGCGTTTTGACGTGGTGGTCGCCCACCAGGGCCAGGTCCGCTGGCGATGTCACACGGTCGGGCGAGCCGCTCACAGCTCGCGGCCGGATGCGGGTGTGAATGCGATTTATGCGATGGCGCAGGTCGTGGCAGCGATCGAGCGCTATCACGCCCGGTTGTCGACGTCCGGGCCGGAGCACCCGCTGTGCGGTCGGCCGAGCGCTTGTGTGAGCACGATCCGTGGCGGCGTGGGCATCAACACGGTGCCGGACCGGGCCACGATCGAAATCGACCACCGGCTGGGGCCGAACGATTCGCCGCAGGCCGCTTACGACGAGCTGGTGCGCTACATCGGCCAGCACGCCGAGGTGGGCCGCTGCCGTCTCGAACACGATCCCCCGTTCATGCAGAGCAGGGGGCTGAGCGACCAGAATAATTGCGACTTGGCCGAGCGGCTGGCCAATGTGGTTCGGCGACACGAGCAATCCGGCCGAATCGTCGGCGTGCCGTACGGCACCGATGCGGCCGCGATCTCGACGACGGGCGTGCCGACGGTCGTCTTCGGGCCCGGTTCGATCGACCAGGCCCACACGGCCGACGAGTACATCGGCGTCGACGAGCTGCAGCGGGCGGCCGAGATCTTCTACCGCATCGCGAGCGAAGGGTTGCGATAATCTCGCGCGTCTGGCTCTCAGCTCGAAGCTCTTGGCTAAGTGAGGCTATCCGGGATTCAAAATTCCGATGAATCTGTAGGGAACGCCCTCCGCGGCGTTCCGTGTCTAGGTGCAGACCGGCGGAACGGCACAGAGGCCGTTCCCTACAGGGTTAATTCCCGGATGGCCTCGAGTAAGTGAGTAAGTGAGTAAGTGAGTAAGTGAGCCGGTGAGTAAGGCACGGAAATAATACCGACTCACTTACTCACCTACTCACCCCCGTCAGAGACCCCCCGTAGCGCAGCCGGTGCTCCGGCGCCACCACGAAGGAAGTACAAGGATGTACGACAATCATCTGGCGCGGCCCCGCACCGCGCGCCGCACTGCACTGTCCGTCCTCTCCGCGCTCGTCGCCGCGCTCGTCGTCACGCAGCTATCGAGTGCGCAGGACTATGAGTCGGCCTCGGTGGTCCGCAAGATCAGCGGGGCGAGCGAGAAGCTCGAGCTCACGACGAACACCAGTCGCATCCTCAAGCTGGATAAAAACATCCCGCGCGTGCAGGTCAATAATCCCGAGCTGGTGGCCGTCACGCCGCTGTCGGCGACCGATGTGCAAATCTCGGCCAAGAAGCCTGGCGTCACGCAGGTCAATCTGTGGGACGAGGACGGCAACATCCACACCGTCGACGTGCTGATCTACGGCGACGCCCGCGAACTCTCGGTCGCGCTGCAGACGCAATTCCCGCACTCGTCGATCCGCGTCTACCGCTACAGCGAAAGCCTGGTGCTGACCGGCTTCGTCGATCGGCCGGACCACGTCGGCCCGATCATGCGGCTGGCCGAGGACTACGCCCCCAAGGTGATCAACAACATCAGCGTCGGCGGGGTGCAGCAAATCCTGCTCAAAGTGAAGGTCATGGAAATCTCCCGGACCAAGCTCCGCCGCATGGCGACCGATTTCACTTACCTGGGCGGCAGCGGCGGGTTCTTTTCCACCGGCGTCGGCGGCCTGTTGCAGCAAACCAGCAACAACGTCGGCAGCGTGCAAAGCGTGATCGACACCGCCGGCAAGGCGGCCGAGTTCGGCATCGTCGACGGCAACAGCGCCTTCTTCGGCTTCCTCGACTGGGTCGAGCAAAACAACATCGCCAAGATCCTGGCCGAGCCGAACATCACGGCCGTCAGCGGCCGGCCGGCGCAGTTCAACGTCGGCGGCGAAATCCCGATCATCATCCCGCAAAGCCTCGGCACCACCTCGATCGAGTACAAGCCGTTCGGCACGCAAGTCGACTTTCTGCCGATCGTGCTGGGCAACGGCAATATCCGCCTCGAGGTTCGGCCGCGGATCAGCGAGATCGACGACTCACGCAGCGTCGTCGTGCAAGACTTCGTGATCCCGGCGCTGACGGTTCGGCAGGTCGATACGGCCGTCGAGATGAAGGCGGGCCAGACTTTCGCCCTGGCGGGCCTCGTGCAGGAGCGCACCGAATCGCTGAAACGCGGCTTGCCGTACCTCGTCGACATGCCGATCCTCGGCCTGCCGTTTCGCCGCGTGGAGGAGGAAGTCAACGAGATCGAGCTGTTGATCCTCGTCACGCCGGAGTTCGTCGACCCGATCGACGCCTGCGAAGCGCCCTGCATGGGCCCGGGCATGTTCACCACCTCGCCCACGAACCGCGGCCTGTACTGCGGCGCCCAGATGGAAGTGCCCAATCATTGCAACCCGATCCGCGGCATGACGGCTTGCGGCCAGGACCCCTGCGGGCCGTGCAACCAGTGTGCGCCCTGCGACGGCGGCGCCCCGTGCTGCGAGGGCGGCGAATCGATGCCGGTCATCACCGACGGCGTCGCCATTCCGGGCGGCACCGGCTACGACGAAACGACCATCACCGACGAAGCATCCGCCCCCCGCGCCCGGCCCTCCGCGACGCCCGTTGCGCAGCCGCCGCGAAATGTGCCGGACGACCTCCTGCTGCCCGGCGAAGAATACCAGTTCCAGAACGCCCCGCCCGAGGACGGCTACTACCAACCGGGGACGATGCACCAAGGTCAAGCGGTGCCGCGGCCCGGCTTTTCACCAGAAGGGGCCTACACCCCGCCGCGCCAACCGGTCTTTATGCGCCACGCATCCAGGCCGCATAACCCGCAGCCGGCCGCCGGCAGGCCGGCCGCGCCGTCGGGCGAAAACGGCCTCATCGGCCCCGTCGGATACGACGTGCAGTAGCTTTTCGTAAGCTACCTTTACGATGAAAATGGCGACCACGGATGCGTTTTCGCGAACGCTCACGCCCAACGGGTTTGCGCACGCGATAGCCGCGACCCCAACGGGTCGC
>CAZHIV010000551.1:0-7827 GCA_964532675.1 uncultured Planctomycetaceae bacterium | reverse complement strand
GACGCGGAGCGTCGAGGTATTGCGTTCCCACGCGGAGCGTGGGAACGAGGGAATAAGATTGTGCTGCGAACTCACACCTGCGGCGAATTGCGCCGCGAACATATTGGCACCGAAGTCACGCTCTGCGGCTGGGTCGACAGCTACCGCGACCACGGCGGAGGCCTGTTCGTCGACCTGCGCGATCGATATGGCCTGACGCAGGTCGTGTTCAATCCGCCTGACACGCCGGCCGCAATTATCGACCAGAGCAAAGCGCTGCGGGTTGAGTACGTGATCCAGGTCACCGGCAACGTCGCCGAGCGGCCCGCCGGTATGGCCAACAAGAAGCTGGCCACCGGCGAGATCGAGCTCCGCATCACCGGCTTCAAACTGCTCAACAAGAGCCTCACGCCGCCCGTCTCGCCGAGTGCCAATGTCCAAGACTTGCCGAACGAAGAGCTGCGGCTGGAGCACCGCTACCTCGACCTCCGCCGGCCCGCGATGCAGCGCACACTGCTCTTGCGCGACCGCCTCGTGAAGGGCATGCGCGACTACTTCCACGGCCACGGGTTTATCGACGTGGAGACGCCCGTGCTCGGCCGCAGCACGCCCGAGGGGGCCCGCGACTACCTCGTGCCCAGCCGCGTCAGCCAGGGCTCGTTCTATGCGCTGCCGCAATCGCCGCAGCTCTACAAGCAGATTCTCATGATGGCGGGCTACGACCGATACGTGCAGGTGGCCCGTTGCTTCCGCGACGAAGACCTGCGCGCAGACCGGCAGCCGGAGTTCACGCAACTCGACCTGGAAATGGCGTTCGTCGATGCCGACGATGTAATCGGCCAGATCGACGGCCTCATGCAAAAGCTGGCCAAGGACGAGCTGGGCCTGGATTTGAAGCTGCCGCTGCCGCGCATGACCTACGACGAGGCGATGGAGCGCTTCGGCCACGACGCGCCGGACCTGCGGTTCGGTTTGGAGCTGGTGGACTGCACCGACCTGGCGGCGAAGTCGGATTTCCGCGTGTTTACGAGCGTTGCCGCCGCCGGCGGCCGCGTGCGGGCCATCAACGCCAAGAAGGGCACCGAGCATTACTCGCGCCGCGGCATCGACGCACTGACCGACTACGTCGGCCAATTCGGCGCGAAGGGACTCGCCTGGTTCCGCGTCGAGGACGACGGCACGCTCACGTCCACGATCGCCAAAAACTTTGCGCCGGAGCTGTTGAAGGAGTTTGCCGCGCGGCTGGCCGCCGAGCCGGGCGACTTGCTGCTGTTCGTCGCCGACCAGTGGAAGGCCACGTGCAAGGCGCTGCACGCGCTGCGCACCAAGCTCGGCGCGGAGATGAAGCTTTACGACCCGCGGGCGATGCACTTTTCCTGGGTCGTCGAGTTCCCGATGTTCGACTACGACGACGACGATCGCCACTGGGTGGCGATGCACCACCCGTTCACGTCGCCGCGCGACCCGGACCTGGCGATGCTGGAGTCCGACCCCGGCCGTTGCCGCGCGAAGGCTTATGACCTGGTGGTCAACGGCTACGAGGCGGGCGGCGGCACGATCCGGATTCACGACCCGGCCGTGCAGCAAAAGGTGTTTTCGCTGTTGGGGATCGACGAGCAGGCCGCCGAGGAGCGGTTCGGCTTCCTGCTGCGGGCATTGCGATATGGCGCGCCGCCGCACGGCGGCATCGCGCTGGGCATCGACCGCATCGTGATGCTCTTTGCCGGATTGGACAACATCCGCGACTGCATCGCTTTCCCCAAGACGCAGCGAGCGGCCGACCTTATGACGGGCGCCCCAGGCCCCGTCGAGCCCAAGCAACTCAAGGAGCTGGGCATTAAACTGGATCTGTGATCCCGCCACAAATCTCATCCCGGCGCTTGCGATCTAACGAAACACGCAGGTCAACAAAAGACGCCATGCCTCGACCGACGCAAACATTTGTGCTCTACAGCGCCACAGTGCTCGTCGCACTGTTGAGCGGCAGCGCGTGCGCCGCGCAGGAAACGGAAGAGACGCCGCAGGTTCCACCGGTCGAGCTCTCGAAGCAGCACGCCGCCCTTTGCAATGTGAAGGTCGGCGACATGCTGCCCGCCATCGAGCTCCCGCGGCTCGAGGGCGGCCGGCCCACGCCGCTCGCCAGCTTGTTTGGCGAGAAGGCCACGGTGGTGATCTTTTGGACGGCCGACCGCCGGATGGCCTTGGAGCAACTGGCCGATCTCGATGCAGACGTGATCAAGCCATTTGCACGGCAGGGCGTCGCCGTCGTGGGGATCGCCGTGAACGAGTCGGCCTCGACCGCGCAAGGCGTGTTGCGAAAGGGTGGAGTAACCTTCCCGAACTTGCTCGACGCCCGCGGCCAGGCATTCGCCGCGGTCGGCAGCGAAAAGCTGCCGCGCACGTACCTTGTGGGCCCACGAGGCAAAATCCTCTGGTTCGATATCGAGTACTCCCACGCCACCCGCCGCGAGCTGCGCCAGGCACTGCGGGCGTTGGCCGGCGAGCCCGCTTCAGCAGGCAGGTAAATTGCGGAACGTTCAACAATCAATCCCCATGGAAAAAACCAAGGTCGCGATTATCGGCTTGGGCACAGTCGGGCAGGGCGTCGCCCGACTGCTGCTCGATCACGGCGACCGCACCGCGCGCCACGCCGGCCGCACGCTCTGGCTCGAAAAGGCGGTGGTGCGCGACCTGAAGAAGCCGCGGCAATGCGAGCTGCCCAAGGGCGTGCTGACCGACGACGTCGATGAGGTCATCAACAACCGCGAGATTTCCGTCGTCGCCAGCCTTATCGGCGGCCTGGAGCCGGAGCGCTCGATCGTGCTCCGCCTGCTAGAGAGCGGGAAGGACGTCGTCACTGCCAACAAAGCACTGCTGGCCGAGCACGGGCCGGAGCTGTTCGATCGGGCCCGCGAGCTGGGCCGCTCCATCGCGTTCGAGGCCTCCGTCGCCGGCGGCATCCCGATCATCGCCAACATCAGCCAGTGCCTGTCGGCCAACCAGGTGATGTCGCTCCACGGCATCCTCAACGGCACGAGCAACTTCATCCTCACCAAGATGCACGATGAAGGCGCCTCGTACAGCGACGTGCTGGCCGAGGCCCAGCGCCTGGGCTATGCCGAGGCCGATCCGACGATGGATGTGGACGGCAGCGATGCGGCCCAGAAGCTGGCGATCCTCGCCCACTTGGCGTTCGGAGCCCGCGTCGATTGGAAAGACATCCCCCGCACCGGCATCGACAAGCTCGATGTGGCCGACGTGCGCTACGCCAAGGAGATGGGCTACCGCATCAAGCTGCTTGCCGTGGCCGACCTGGTGGACGACACGCTGGAGCTCGATGTGTCGCCGGCGCTAGTGCGGGCCCGCAACCCGCTGGCCGAGGTGAGCGGGCCGTTCAACGCCATCCGCGTGGAAGGCGACGCCGTGGGCCCGCTTTTCTTCCACGGCCAGGGCGCCGGGCAGATGCCGACCGCCTCGGCCGTGGTGGCCGACCTGATCGACACGGCCGTTGGCCGCACTGCGATTACCTTCCGAACATTGGAATTGTGGTCGAACCGCAAGGCCGACGTCACCGCCGCGCCGAGCGACCTGGCCCGCGCGACGTTCTACCTCCGGGTCATGGTCGAAGACCACCCCGGCGTGCTGTCCCAAGTGACAGCGGCGCTGGGCGATCACGACATTTCGATCGCCTCGGTGCTCCAGCACGAGCCGCTCGAAGCCCAAGGCGTCGTCCCGCTTGTGATCATGACACACGAAACGACCGAAGGCGCGGCGGCCCGCGCCTGCCAGCAAATCGACAAGCTAAAGCCCGTCCGGGCTGAAACCGTGCGCATGTGGGTGAGGGACTAGATCCTTGTTCCCACGCTCTGCGTGGGAACACAATACACAGCCGCTCTGCGGCGACAGCCATGTTCGCCACGCGACGCAGAGCGTCGAGGTAGTGCGTTCCCACGCAGAGCGTGGGAACGAGGAAGTGGTAAAAAAATGAAGTACGCAATCATCATCCCCGACGGTGCCGCCGATGAGCCGCAGCAGGAGCTCGGCGGCCGCACGCCGCTCGAAGCGGCCGACACGCCTAATATGGACCGTGTCGCCGCGCTGGGCGTCGTTGCGCGGGCCCTGCACACGCCGAAGGACTTGCCCGCAGGGTCGGAGATCGGCAATCTCAGCTTGTTGGGCTACAACCCGTTCGAGAATTTCACGGGCCGCGCGCCGATGGAGGCCGCTGCGCAGGGCATCCAGCTTGGCCCGGAGGATTGGGCCGTCCGCTGCAATCTGGTCACGATCGAAGACCAGGTGATGCGCGATTTCACGGCCGACCACATCAGCACCGACGAGGCAACGAAGCTTCTCGCCGCCGCTCAGGAGCAGGTCGCGAGCGACCCGAAATACCGCGGCGCGTTGGAGTTCGTTCCCGGCGTCAGCTACCGCAACCTGCTCATCTGGCGGGGGGCAAAATTGACCGCGCCGTTCACCGTCGACACGCGCACCCGCGCGCCGCACGACATCACCGATCAGCCGGTGCTCGAAGATCACCCTCGCGGGCCAGGCAGCGACGTGCTCGACGAGCTGATGTCGGCCAGCATCGAGGTGTTCCGCGATCATCCGGTCAACTCCGCGCGCCGAAAGGCGGGAAAGCGACCGGCAACCAACGTCTGGCTGTGGGGCCTCGGTCAGGCGCCCAAGCTGAAGTCCTTTGCCGACGCCTACGGCATCCGCGGCGCGATGATCACCGCCGTGGACCTCTTGCGCGGCATCGCGGCGCTCGTCGGCTGGGATCGCATCGAAGTCGCCGGCGCGACCGGCTACCTCGACACGGACTACGCGGCAAAAGGACGCGCCGCCGTGGAAGCGCTGAACCAATACGATATCGTGTGTGTCCACGTCGAGGCTTCCGACGAGGCTTCCCACGAAGGCCGCTGCGACGAGAAGGTGAAGGCCATCGAACAGATCGACCGCCACGTCGTCGGCCCGCTGCTCGACGCGCTGGCGTCGCACACCGACTGGCGTATGTTAATCTCGCCCGACCACCCCACGTTCCTCCGCACGAAAGTTCACTCCCACGGCAACGTCCCCGTGGCAATGGCGGGCACCGGCATCGCCCCCGACGAGTTCACCACCTACGGCGACACGAACGCGGCCAAGTCAAAGCTCGCCTTCGACGAAGGCTGGCGCTTGATGCCGTGGTTTATCGGGAATAATTGAACCGCCAAGAACGCCAAGAACGCCGAGGTAAGAAGAGAGAACGTATGGCGGCCAAACTTGAGGAGCCCACATCACGGGTCGATGATTTGGCGCATCAAGTCATTGGTGCCGCTATCGAAGTCCACCGCATTCTCGGTCCTGGCCCCCTCGAATCGGTATATGAAGAAGCATTTCTGCTCAAAGACGGCATCAAGCGCATAGTGTATTCCCATCATTAATCTGCCTTGGCGTTCTTTGCGTCCTTGGCGGTTGTTTTACTCCTGGATTGCGATCACATGGGATTAATCGTTCAGAAGTTCGGCGGCACGAGCGTTGCCGATGCGGACAAGATTCGTGCGGCCGCCCGGCGGGCCATTCGGGCCCAGCAGGGCGGGCACCAGGTCGTCATGGTCGTCAGCGCCATGGGCAAGCAGACCGACACGCTTGTCGATCTGGCCCGCCAAATCACCGTCGACCCGTCAGCCCGCGAGATGGACATGCTCCTCTCCACCGGCGAGCAGGTGAGCGTCGCCCTGATGGCGATGGCCATCCATTCGCTGGGGGCCGAGGCGGTGAGCCTCACCGGCGGGCAGATCGGCATCCGCACCGATAGCTCCCACACCAAGGCCCGCATCCAGAGCATCTCCACCGAGCGGATGAAGAAGTTCCTTGACGCCGGCAAGATCGTGATCGCCGCCGGCTTCCAGGGCATCGACGAGGACTTCAACATCACGACGCTCGGCCGCGGCGGCAGCGATACGACCGCCGTGGCGCTGGCGGCCGTGCTGGGCGCCGATGCTTGCGAGATTTACACCGACGTCGACGGCGTTTTCACGACCGACCCGCGGCTGGTGGCCGAGGCCCGCAAGATGGACCGCGTCAGCCACGACGAGATCCTGGAGCTCGCCAGCCTCGGCGCAGGCGTCATGCACAGCCGTTCGATCGAGTTCGGCAAGAAGTTCAGCGTGCCGATCCACGTTTGCAACAGCGCCAGCTTCAGCGACGAGCCGGGCACGGTCATCGGCACCGAGTCGGAATCGGCCAACCGCCCGGTCACCGGCGCTGCGCTCACCAAGAACGAAGCGCAAATCACCATCGCCGGCGTGCCCGACCATCCCGGCACGAGCTACGGCATCTTTTCCAAGCTGGCGGGAGTCAACGTGGCGATCGACATGATCGTCCAGAACCCCGGCGCCGAGGGCACCGCCGACATTTCGTTCACCGTGCTCGAGGACGACCTGCCGAAGGCGCTGTCGGCTGTAAAAAAAGCGGCCCAGGAGCTGGGCGCCGAAACGGTACTGCACGACGCCAGCCTCTCGAAGGTTTCGATCGTCGGCCTCGGCATGGCGACACAAACGGGCGTAGCCGACCGCATGTTCCGCGTGCTGGCCGACGAGGGCATCAACATCGAGGCCATCACCACGAGCGAGATCAAGGTCTCCGTGCTGGTGAAGCGCGAGCAGGCGCTCTCCGCGTTGCGGGCCGTGCATAGCGAGTTCGAGCTCGACCGCCCCCCGCGCGACCGCCGCGCCTATGGCGAGGTCGCCGCGGCGACCGGGAAAGCCAGCGCCGTGGACATCGTCGCCCGGCTGCAGCGGATGGAAGACCTCACGATCGAAAGCGTCGAGCTCGACGAAAGCCAAGCGCAGGTGACCCTATTCGACGTCCCCGACCGGCCCGGCGTGTCGGCCACCATCTTCGAGGCGATCGCCGCCGAGAGCGTCCTGGTGGACATGATCGTGCAGAGCATCGGCCGCGACGGTTTGGCCGACGTCAGCTTCACCGTCCCCCGCGCGGCGCTGGAACAAGCCCGCCGCCTCTTGCAGCAGCTATCGGGCGAGCTTGGCGGCGAAGTGCGGGTCGAGCCGGCCGTGGCCATCCTCTCGGTGAAGGGCATCGGCATCCGCAGCCACACGGGCGTGGGCCTGCGGATGTTCAAGGCGCTCAGCGAGGCCGGCATCAACGTCGACATGGTCAGCACCAGCGAAATCCGCGTGAACGTCGTCGTCGAGCCGGACAAGGGCGAAGCGGGCCTCGCGGCGCTCAAGGCGGCGTTTGCGGACGTGCTGGGGTGAGGGATGTACGATGTGTGATGTTAGATTGCAGATGTCAGAAGTAGAAAACATCTTCAATCTTACATCACACATCTGACATCACGTCCCTTCTCCCATCACGTCGTTCAGCACATCCTCCGACACGTAGATCGGCAGCGGCGGATCGCACGTGACGGCCACCGCGATCGCGTCGCTCGGCCGGGAGTCGATTTCCACCAGCTCGCCCTCGTGCCGCACCCGGAGCTTGGCGAAGTATGTGTGCTCGCGCAGCTCGCTGATCACCACGTCCTGAAACTCCCCGCCCAGCGCTTCCACGGAGTTTACCAGCAAGTCGTGCGTCAGCGGCCGCGGCGCCTCGAACCCCTTCACCCGCCGGTCGATGCTGGTGGCCTCGAAGATGCCGATAAGAATCGGAAACGTCCGCGGCCCGTCGATCTCCTTCAAGTAGATCACCTGCTGATCGTTGATCTCGCTGATGATGATCCGAGACAATTCCATCGCGACGGGCATAGCGAAATTCCTTTGCAGCAAACCACGGCGAACTTAGTAGCTAAGAGTATTATACTTACCTACCGCAGTTATAGCAGTGGCCCCGGATTACGGTCGTCGT
>CAZHIV010000550.1:0-5850 GCA_964532675.1 uncultured Planctomycetaceae bacterium | reverse complement strand
TCGAGCGCCGCGCCGCCAGCCGTGACTTCCGCTTTGTCGAAACCGCGGCTGCCTGTGACTTGAATCTCGCAGCGTTTGAGTTGATCCGCAACACGAGTGCGCTCCACCTTCGAGAGTTCCGCCGCGCGGCGATCCACCGGCACGTCCGCGCGAACAAGCAGCGCATCGACCAGCCGCCGCGGCAGCCCTTTCGAAATAGCGCTCGCGATCATTCGTTTTCCGTCGGTCGCGGGGCACGGAAACTGCCTGTCCAGTTCGTCCGGCGACATGTTCGGGAGAAAATCGGCTACGAGCCAGAGGCCGCGCGGCTCGGCGGTTGCCGTCACTGCCCGGCTTACATCGAGCGCCACTGGCCCCGACAGCCCAAAGTGCGTGAACAGCAGCGATCCGCGCCGCTCGATCAACAAGCCCGGCGGCAAACCGCGGCGCTGCCACTTGCCCGTCGGCGATTCGGCAAGCCGCGGATCGACCACGCGCAACTGCACGTCGGGCACCGTGACGCCCGAAAGCTCCGCCAGCCACGCTTCATCGCTCGTCAGCGGCACGAGCGCCGGTCGCGGTCGGCGGATCGTGTGCCCCAGCTCGGCCAGCCAGCGGTAGCCGTCGCCCGTCGTGCCGCAGCCCGGATAACTCTTCCCGCCGGTGGTGATGATGAGCTTTGCGCAGCGCAAAGAACGCCGCGCCGTGTCAACGCGAAATCCGTCGTCGTCGCGCCGCACCTGCGTCACTCCCTCGCCGAGCGCCAGTTCGGCCCCGCTGCGCTTTAGCCGGCGGAGCAGGGCGTTGAGCACGTCCAGGGCCCGGTCGCTTTGCGGAAAGACTTTTCCTCCCGGCTCGACCTTCGTGGCCAAGCCCTCCGCGTTTAACAGTTCAACCAAGTCGCTCGGACCGAGCGCAGCGAGCGGCGAGTGCAGAAACGGCCCCGCCGAGCCGAAGGCCGCGATGATGCCAGCCGGATCGCAATCGTGCGTGATGTTGCATCGCGTGCCGCCGGAGATCAAGATTTTGACGCCCGGCTTGCGGTTCTTCTCCAGAAGCAGCGTATGCCGCCCGCGCTCGGCACTGCGGGCCGCGGCCAGCAAGCCGGCCGCCCCGGCGCCGACCACGATTACATCGACTCTGCTGGCCGACCCATATTCGTGTGGCATAGAATCAATGAATCCAATGGACAAGGGGACGGGGGAGACACGGAGACCGGGAGAGTCGCGAATTCGGCGCAACGACTAAAACCAGTTTCAAATCTGCGAAAACGAACCGGACGCTAGCCACCCAAAGGTATGCCCCAACTCGTGGTACAAATCGGCTAAGCCCAGCAGACGTTCCGGTTCCAAGCTCGGAACAAAGACAAGATCCATTCCCGTCGGTTGGTGCGCGGTGTGGACATCAGCAGACGATCGAGCGCGGTCAGGACGTTAAGCAGGGCGAAATACAAGTCGTTGGCAAGCCCGCCTTCCCCTTGTAGGCTCCTGGCCGTGCCGATTCCGAACAACGCGCGCAGGACGAGGCCCAGGTTACGTGCCACGGCCGACATCAGGTGTCGCTTTCTCACTTTCTCAATACCATGCAGCCACGCTCGCCGACTGCCGCCCGTCTCACAGACGTGGGCGAACTCCGCTCGACCTTCTCACTCCGCTGGCGCTGCAGCGCGCGACCTCGCTTTCCTTTGACTCGGCGGCGGTTGTTGGTCACTGCTTGGCGTTGTTCTTCCGGCTTGTCTTTCCAATTGCGACGATGCGCGTGCTGCGGTTCGACAATGTACGTTCGTAGGCCCTCGGTGAATTCCAATTCGGCCAGCGTCTCGTTCCCCGAATAGCCTTTGTCCGCCACTGCCTCCTCAATCTCCGCGTCGCTCTCGGCTTGAAGCAAGTTGTCTTGCGCTTGGCTGATGCTCGGGCCGATCGTGTCGACATCGGCTGTGTCGGCGCGATAAACCTCGGCCGCCAGGATCAGCTCCGTGTCCAGATCGACGACGTGTTCGGCCTTGTAGGCCAAATGCGTGCGGCCGTCCTTCATCTTGGTGATCCGGCTGTCGGGGTCGGTTTCGCTCTGCCATTCCCGGTTCGAGACCTTCTTGTCCTTACGCTGGCGGTCGAAGCGAGCAATCTCCTCGGCTGAGGGTTCGTCGCCCGGCTCGATCTGCCCGGCTTCTTGCATCAGACGCCGGACGTACTCCTGCCAGTCCTCGCCCGTGTCGCGTCTGACGATGCTCTTCATGGCCGCGTCGGCTTCGAGCGTCGTGGCGTCGACGCCCACGGTCTTGCCCTTCAACAGGCCCTTTTCGTCGGCCAACTCGAGCACGAAGCAGAATACTTGCTGATGAACCGGCAGCGGCAGTCGGTCGCGGACCCGCGTCAGGCTTGAATGGTCGGGCGCCCGTTCGCCAAGCGGGATGCCCAGGAATTCTCGCAAGCTGAGGCTGTCGGCACACCGCCAGGCGATGCCCCGCTGCGAGCCGAGGCCCTCGAAGTAGCCCACCAACAGCATCCGGAAGTAGACGCCTGGCGGAATACCGGGGCGCCCCATGGTGTCGTGATAGTACGGCTCGCAAAGCCTTTCGACGAACTCGTCGAAGCCTGCTTCACGCAGCAGCTGGTTGAGCTTGCGGTAAAACACATGCCCTTCCGACCGCGGCAAATCGTCCACCGCGATCCAAAAGGACGGCTGCTGCTCATTACTGCGGCGTCCCAAGGCCATCGATTGATCTCCTCTCCCACAACCGGCAAAAAAACTGTCTCGACCAAAGACTTCACAAATTTAGCGCCAGACAATCATTTAGGGAAGTCTGATGGTGGGGGCTTTTTCAACAGGCTGCTAACGCCCTTCTGGCCCCGCTACATAAACCTCATTGATTCGTACTTCGACTGCCGTAGCCGATTGAACAGATTTCCCTGCTGCACCGCCGGGCTCAAGGCCTCGCTTTGCGAAACTGCAGGTAAATCGGGCGCAACCCGCTGCGTCGATCCGACGGTGAGCTGTCCTGCCGGGCGGGTCGCATCGCCGGGCCGAAAGGCGGGTCTCCGGGCGCGCCCTCGGTGAGCGGACGTTGCGGAAGTAGTCGGCCGAGCGAATCGTACTGCGGAACTGGCTCGTCAACCGCAGATTTATACCAAATGTTCGTGACGCCTTCGAAGGCGACAGGCGAACTTGGTGTGTTGCGGTCCAAGATTGGGCTGGCAGGTTGCCCAGATTGACGGCCAAGCCCGCGGTCACTCTGATTCAGCGCATGGGCCAAACAAGCCGCCAACAGGCGAGCAATTATTCCAGGTTATCAAAGAGCCCGTGCTGTGTTCGCGCCAGGCAAGTCTATCACAACGGGCGACCGAATTCAGCAACTTTTTTTGGCCAGGAGGCTCCAAAAAGGGGCGGCAAAACTGCTAACTGGCCGCCGTCGTCGTTGACGAATGGACGGAACCGCGGCGCTTGCCCCGCAAGGCTGCGAATACACCGTCGGCCACTTCGTGGCGGAATGTATCCCGGTAACCGTCTGAACGTAATAGAAGCTGTTGTTGACCACGCGCCAATTCGGATTCTTCGACCTTCAGCAATAACAAACCTTCTTCCCGCAGTTCGGCGTCATACCACCCGTTGACCGCGGCTCGGGCCCGCTCGATCGCTGCGGCGGCAGCTGAAAGGTAGAGGTATTCCGGACTGGTCGGCAGTTTTTGCTGCGAGAGGTCAATCCCCGTCCGGAAGGCCACGTCCACCAGGTCGCAGCCGGAAAAGTCATTCCCGCGAAACTCGTTCCTCTCTCGCCCTACCCAGGGCCGATCCTCCTCCGGCACCGTGCCGTAAAAGATGCACTCCTCCAGCCGACCGGTGAAGACGCAATTGATCAGTTCGGCCGGCCTGCCAGCATTGAGCTTGACGAGGGCTGTGGCTTAACGGGCGCGTAAGTTCAATTGCTGACGACCGGGTATGCTCCGCCTTTCAAGGCGTCATCGGCGTACGCAACCTCAGCAGCCAACGTCCGTGGGCTGCCTGCCAGTGCTCCAGCACGTCTTCAAAACTCATAACTTCTTGGAAGCCAGCCTCTGCCGCCGCAGTGGCGATCAATTGGTAGATTCGCGGCGGTTCCTCAAAGGGCAGTTGTGAATGGAAGCGAGCCATGCGCTGGAAATCTGGCAAAAACAGCAAGCCGCACAAGAACTTGCACTGACGCCCACCGAGGCGCGCTAAGTACTGCTTTGACGAGTGGCAGAGCGGAAAGTCGCTTGGAGAAATCAACGCCGCGCTTCGGCAACACTCGGAGTTTGATCATTTCGTGGATTCTAGATCCGTTCGCGGGCCAATCGCGGCGTGGGAGCTAGGACGGGGCAGACCTCCGGCTGTGGATGGGCCATTAGCAGGCGACAGGTCATCGAATATCAACCAGCGAGGTGTAGCACGCAACTCTCGCCGATGGCACTTGCATTCGCGTAGCCTAAAGTGATCTGGCGATGCGCAATCGTGCGTGTTCACGCCGTTGCCGGACGTCCAGGTTGGCCCTTGCGCGGTGTGCGGCCACGCTTGAGCCCCTCGACCATCGCCAGCGCCTGCGGAATCTTCGCGGGGATCAACTCGGCAGCCGCACCCCATTTGAACATCCGCTTGATCCGTCCAATACGCTGGTTGACCAGCTTTCGAGCCAGGCCGCCATCGACCATTTGCTGCCGGACCACCTTCAGGGCGGTGGGGCCAAACTCGGCGCACGGCTGCCGGCCATAGATCGCCTTGACCGGGCGGAGCGATAACGTAATGTCGCGGACCTCGTGCGTCGGCTGGCCAACCTTGCGATAGTAGCCGCGGGCATAGTGAAGATAAGCGACGATCAGCTCCATGACGGACAGCACGCCGCCGCCCGTGGTGGGTTGAATCTGGCGGCCGTGCTGCAACCATTCCCCTACGAGGCGGTCGTATTCGAGTCTGGACGTCTTGGTGCCGTGGGGGCCGAGATAGTGCCGCCGGCCGTTTAGTTCGACGAAACGCTTGGCCGCTGGCCTTATGCTTGCGATACTTCGGAAGGGACTGTGTAAGACGTGGCATTTTGCGGGTCTCCCAATCTGGGGTGAAATGCCAAACGGGTATGTACCCGCTTGGCTCACCGGGAAACGCCGCACTGCCGAACGCCGACAGGTAACAGAAACTCTTGCTTCGGCTTGGTTTGTAACCAGTGGACAGGGGCGGGATCGAACCGCCGACACCAGGATTTTCAGTCCTGTGCTCTACCAACTGAGCTACCTGTCCAAACGCCTAATTTTCAAGGCGTTTTCTCGCTTCCGGGCTTTTCGCTGGCAGTCGCTGTACACCCGAAACTACACCCGCTATGCTCATGGGGGTGTAGAGAGGGCGCCCGAACGGCAGCAACCGCCGGGCGCCGACATCACCTGAACCGCTTAAAGTCGAGGTGACGCCACGAGAACTAAGTCTAGCAAGTCGGCCGCGTCTCTCAAGCCCTATAAGGGCTTCCCGCTCACGCCCCACCGGGCGGCGAAACAGTGGGTCAAAAAGCATCGTGGGGATTCGTACTACTTCGGCCCCCTCGACAACTGGCAGGACGCGCTCAAACGATTCGAACGGGAATGGCCGTACATCATTCAGGGGCTGACCCCTCCGACTCTGGCCGAGGATGAGGACGCCTGCACACTGCGGACGCTCTGCAATCTGTTTCTCGAATCCAAGCGCAACAAGATCGCCGCGGGCGAGTTGGCGGAGGTCTCCTACCGGGACTACTACCGCTCGTGCAAGACGGATCCGTGGACGCCGCCGACTACGTCGTCTGGCGAACGAACGACGGTTCGCCGCAGGAATACAATGAGTGGCGCGCAAACTTTGGCGCCTCGTCTGGCAGTGGATCGTTTTCCAATGCGGCAG
>CAZHIV010000549.1:0-3606 GCA_964532675.1 uncultured Planctomycetaceae bacterium | reverse complement strand
CTAGTTTTGAAACCGGTTCTCCTTACTCCGGCAACCGATCGCGGCGGTTGATCCAGGGGTGCGGCTGCTGGGCCATATGCGTGCTGAGAAACGCCACGATCTGGTCCTCGATCGGCGTACCGATCTGCCGCAGCAGCGTGCTTCCCTGCAACTTCGAGGCGAGCGCCACGACCTGCAGGCTGCTGAGGCCCTGGGTGCCGGCGGCTTCCGCCTCGGGGTGAAATCGCTCGAGCTGCTTCTCGATGCGGCGCACGTCGGCGGCTACCCGGGGCAACTCGGAACCGTACACGAGCATCCAAGCCACGTTTTCCTTGAGCTGGCGGTCGCGCATGGGCAATTGAAACGACAGCCCGTTGAGCGACCAGCGCGGCGAGATGGAAACGACCGCTTTCACATCCTGGCCCTGCTTGCCGATGGCCAGCGGCGGCCAGTTCCAATCCTGCAGCGCCCAATTCGCCGCGACGCTCGCGCCCATGCCGGAGCCCACGAGACACAGCTTATTGAGGTTCAGCTCGCCCGCGTCGTTCTTGCCCACCAGGAAGCTGCGCACGGCCGCCATGTCCATTACGACCATCGCCAGGAAATCTTCCCGGCGGAGCTTGGAGGCGTCGAGCGTGATCGCCTGGCCGTTGGGCACCGCCTGCCGCGTGCTGTCGCCGTGGCCACGCAGGTCGACGGTGACCGCGGCGAACGAGGCCTCGCCTTGCTCGCCGCCGGCCGACGACTGGAGCCGCTGGGCCAGCGAGCTGAACGTGCCGCGCGTTTCCTTGTGGTCGTGCAATAGGATCACCGGTGCGACCTGCTTCGCCTTCGGCGAACCGCGCCGCTCGGTGCTCGCGAAGTAGGTGATCTTGAGCTGAACACCGTCTTGGGTGACCAGCGAGACGACTTCCGGCGGCGCGACGCGCGACTGGCCTGCGGCCGGCAGCACCGGGAGCAGCGACATCAGACAAAGTGCCACGCAGGTCGAAACACGAGTCGTCATCGAAACTGCCTGCCGGGCCGATTGGTAATAACTGTAGCTGGGGTCTGTGACCCCGGCGGACCATCGCAAGGCCGGCCTCATAAAGGCCGGCTACAATAGCCTCGCGCCATTATAACCAACCGGCAATGGGCTCGTTGAGGCTCGAACCGCTCAGTTGCCGAATTCGGCCGAATTGCCCAGAATGGCGAATGAGGGTGCGGAATCTGCCGCGGAACGAGGAGCGGAGCGTGACGGTCGTCGAGAAAACGCAATTCGGGTGGCGGCCGGAATCCTGGCTGAGCCACGCGCCGTCGGCGCGCGACGCCGCGGCGTTTACGGTGAGTCTCGTCGTGCACACGGCGGCGCTGCTGGTCCTGGCGTCTCTCACGCTGTTTGTGCCGATCCGCGAAAACGTCTCGCTTTCCGCGCTGCCGGTAGAGGCGCTCGACGAGGAGCTCGTCGCCCAGGAATTCCACTTTTCGCCCGATACGTACGCCGAGGTCGGCGCGCTGGGCGACCAGGGGCTCGACGCGGCGCGGCCCACCGCCCCCGTCGAAGCCGACGCGTCGCGCATCGCCTACGAGCTGGAGCCGACCACCGCGATCGGCGAGATCGAGGTCCACGAGTTCGACCGCACGATCTTCGAAGGCCCCAACATTCCGGAGAACGTCATCGTCAAGGGCGCCGGCAGCGTCGGCACCAGCGCCGCGGCGGGCGCGGTGGATCGCATCACGCAGGAAATCCTGCTCTCGCTCGACGAGCGGTCGACGCTCGTCGTTTGGCTGTTCGACCGTTCGGGGAGCCTCAAGCCCGAACGCGAAACCATCGCCCGGCGGTTCGACCGGATCTACGAGGAGCTGGGCATTATCGAGTCGTCGGGCAACGAGGCGTTCCAGCACGGCGAAACTCCCCTGTTGACGGCCGTGGCCCAGTTCGGCGCCACGGTCGATCTGCTCACGCCGAAGCCGACGGCCGATCTTACGGAGATCAAGTCGGCCGTCCGCGCGGTGCGCGACGACGAGAGCGGCACGGAG
The DNA here is from genome assembly GCA_964532675.1 of uncultured Planctomycetaceae bacterium. Lineage (GTDB taxonomy): Bacteria > Planctomycetota > Planctomycetia > Pirellulales > Lacipirellulaceae > JABDGM01. The sequence goes on along the minus strand of CAZHIV010000549.1, from coordinate 1,608 downwards.
AACGTGTTCCAGTCCGTGAGCTTTCTGGCGCAAAAGTTCCGCCACCAACGCCTCGCCAGGCCGCGGCGGAACGTGATGATCGTGGCGTTCACCGACGAGGCCGGCGACGACATCGAGGCGCTCGACGCCGCGGTGGACGTCTGCCGCAAGTTCGAAATGCCGGTGTACGTCATCGGCGTGCCGGCGCCGTTTGGCCGCGAGACGGCGTACGTGAAGTACGTCGACCCCGACCCCAGCTTCGACCAGTCGCCCCAATGGGCGCCGGTGCACCAGGGCCCGGAGTCGCTCGCGCCGGAGCGGATCAAGCTCCTCTTCGGCGGCCGCGAGGAGCTGGAGGAGCAGATCGATTCCGGCTTCGGCCCCTTCGGCCTGTGCCGGCTCACCTACGAAACGGGCGGGCTCTACTTCACCGTCCACCCGAACCGCGAAACGGGCCGGCGGATTCGACCCTGGGAAACGGCCGCCATGTCGTCCCATCTCGGCTCGTTCTTCGACGCCCGCGTGATGCGCAACTATCGGCCCGATTACGTATCCGCCCGGCAGTACTTGGATTTTGTGAAGAGCAACCGGGCCTGCGCCGCGCTGGTCGAGGCCGCGCGGCTCTCGGCCACCACGCCGATGGAAAACGTCCGGCTGCGATTCCCGCGCGTCGACGACGCCCAGTTTGCCCGCGACTTAACCAGCGCCCAGCGCACCGCCGCCAAACTGGAGCCGAAGGTCGCTGCACTGGCGGCCATCCTTCGCCAAGGCGAGCCCGACCGGGAAAGCGTCTCCACGCCCCGCTGGCAGGCCGGCTTCGACCTGGCAATCGGCCGGGCGCTGGCGGTGAAGGTCCGCACCGAAGGCTACAACGCGATACTTGCCGAGGCGAAGCAGGGGCTCAAGTTCCAGAACCCGCGCAGCGACACCTGGGTGCTGCGCCCGAGCAATTCGGTCACTACCGGCAGCGCGCTGGCCCACGACGCGGCCGACGCGCGGATGTATCTCGAGCGCGTCGTGGCCGAGCATCCGGGCACGCCGTGGGCGCTGTTGGCCGAGCGCGAGCTGCGCGAGCCGCTGGGCTGGCAATGGGGCGAGGAATTCACCGATGTGGCCGGCCGCCTGGCCCGCGCCGAAGCGGCCCGAAACCAGCCCCGCCCGGAGCGCCCGGTGCCACCCCCCAAACCGCGCCGCGATCCACCGGCGCTGTAACGCAACGGCGAGCGCCTTCTTCCGCTGGCGGCTTCGAGCCTATCCCAGAACCGTCGGGGACTGGCTCATTTTGCGGAGTCTTCGGAGCAAAATGTGCCTGTCCCCCTCTCCGCAGACGGTTCTGGGATAGGCTTTTAGCGTCTCATCGCCCTGCCCGCGCATCCATCGCGAACAGGGCGGTCGGGTCGTGCTTGTAGAATTTCATGGCGACCTGGTCGGAAACGATTTCGACGAATTCGCGCTCGAACTGTTGCACCGGCTTGTCCTGCGCCGGGATGCCGCTGTTGACCGGATACAGCAGCTCGCCGAGCTTGTGCTCCCACACCAGGCGGCTGTGGTCGGCCATGTCGTACACGCTCACGGAGACTTCCGCGCGGCCCTGGTAGAGCGTTTTGCCCTTGTAGAGCTGGAAGTCGT
>CAZHIV010000548.1:0-3950 GCA_964532675.1 uncultured Planctomycetaceae bacterium | reverse complement strand
GGGCGAAACCTTGCCCACCAGGATGTCGCCCGGCTCGACGAACGTGCCAATCTGCACGATGCCGTTCTCGTCGAGGTTGCGGAGCATCTTCTCGCTGACGTTGGGGATGTCGCGCGTGAACTCCTCGCGGCCGAGCTTCGTCTCGCGGATCTCGACGTCGAACTCCTCGATGTGGAGCGACGTGTAGGTGTCGTTCTTGACCAGCTCCTCGCTGATGATGATCGCGTCCTCGAAGTTGAATCCTTCCCACGACATGAACGCGACCAGCACGTTGCGGCCCAGCGCCAGCTCGCCCTGGTAGGTGGCGGCGCCGTCGGCGATGACCTGGCCCTTCTCGACCTTGTCTCCGACGTTGACGATGGGTTTCTGGTTCTGGCAGGTCCGCTCGTTGAGGCCGACGAACTTGCGGAGCCGGTGCACTTCGGGGCCGATCTCGATCCGCTCGGCATCGGCGTAGGTGACGGTGCCCTTGTGGCCGGCGCGGACGATCATGCCGGAGTGCAGGGCCACGTCGCGCTCCAGGCCGGTGCCGACGATCGGCGGCTCGGTGACCAGCAGCGGCACGGCTTGCCGCTGCATGTTGGAGCCCATCAGGGCGCGGTTGGCGTCGTCGTGCTCGAGGAACGGGATCAGGCCGGCCGAGACCCCGATCATCTGGCTGGGCGTCACGTCCATGTATTGAACTTGCTCGACCGGGATGAGCTCGAAATCGGACCTGTGGCGGGCGACAATCTGGTCGGCCGTTTCGCCTTGCAGCTTGCCGTCGACGATCTTCGAGTCGGCTGAGGCGACGTAGGCTTCGGATTCCTCATCTGCCCGCAGCCAGACGAATTCATCGGTCAGCTTGCCCTTGTTGATCGTGCGATAGGGCGTAATCAAAAAGCCGTACTCGTCGACCGAGGCGTACATGGCCAGGCTGGAGATAAGGCCGATGTTGGTGCCTTCGGGCGTTTCGATGGGGCAGATGCGGCCGTAGTGGGAAATATGGACGTCGCGAACCTCGAAGCCGGCCCGCTTGCGGTTGAGGCCGCCGGGGCCGAGCGCCGAAAGCCGCCGCTCGTGCGTCAGCATCGAGAGCGGATTGGTCTGGTCGACGACCTGCGAGAGCTCGCCGCGGCCGAAGAAGTAATCGATCGCTGCTGAAACGCTCTTGGGGTTGATCAGCGACCGCGGGGTCATGTCCTCGACGTCTTTGAGGCTCATCCGTTCCTGAACGGTGCGGCGGAGCTTCAGGAAGCCCTTGCGCATTTCGTCGGCGGCCAGCTCGTCGATCGTGCGCAACCGGCGGTTGCCCAGGTGGTCGATGTCGTCGACGTGCGCATTGGAGTCGCCGGTCACGAGATGCATGATGTACTTCACGGCGAAGATGATGTCCTCCGGCCGGAGCACCATCTCGTCCTCGGGCACGGAGAGGCCCAATTTGCGGTTGATGCGGAATCGGCCCACGCGCCCCAAGCGGTAGCGGTTCGTATCGTAAAACTTTTCGTGGAACAGAGCCTTGGCCTTTTCCAGTTGCGGCGGATTGCCGGGCCGCAGCCGCTGGTAAATTCGCAGCAGCGCTTCCTCGTGTCTCGAGGTGCCGTCGTCGGCGAGCGCATTGAGCAGCAGCGGCGTGGAGGGCGCGTCCATGATCTCGATCGACTTCAGGCCGGAGGAGCAGATCGTCTCGGCCGCCGTCTTGGTGATCTTCTGCCCGCCCTCGACGATGATCTCGCCGGCGCGGTCGCTGCCCACCGGGTAGACGACGTCGCCCACGGCGATCTTGCCTTCGATCTTGGCGGCGCTGCGGCCGTCGACGATCTTCTGCTTGGACGATTCGTAGAAAGTGCGCAGGATATCGGCGTCCATGCCGTACTTGGGATCCATCGCCCGCAGCAGCGTCATCACGGAGAACTTTCCGCTCTGGTCGATGCGGACCGTGATGCTGTCTTTCTTGGTGGTGTTGATCTCGATCCAGCTGCCGCGCTCGGGGATAACTCGGCAACTGTGGAGTCGGCGCTCGCCGGCTTCCAATTCCGAGACAAAGTCGATGCCGGGGCTGCGATGCAACTGGCTCACGACGACGCGCTCGGCGCCGTTGATGATGAATTCGCCGCCGCCGAGCATGATCGGCAGGTCGCCCAGATAGACCTCTTCCTCGATCGGCTGCTCCTTATTGAGGCGCAGCCAGACGCGAAACGGACGGCCGTAGGTCAGCCGCAACTGCCGGCATTCGTCCGGCTCGTAGCGCGGCTTGCCGAGCTCGTAGCGGAGGTAGTCGAGCTTGAGCTTCTTATCGTAGCTCTCGATGGGGAAGATTTCGCGCATCACCCCCTCTAAGCCGTCGTCTTTGCGCTTGTCCTGGGCCGAGTCGTATTGCAGGAACCGCGCGTAGCTCTTGGTCTGGATCTCGGTGAGATCGGGAATGGCGTACGCCTCGCGGCCGCTGCCGAAGCGGCGGGTGGTCGTGGTTTCTAAACGTCGTCGTGCCGTGACTGCCATGGGACACGTTACTCCATATTCATTCAGTTGATTGGGCCGTCTGCGAGATGGGTGGCGCGCCCTGAAAAAGGCGTGGCGAATACTTCGAGCCGCACCCACGCCCTTTCAGGGCGTGCCACTCGGCGCGCAAGCTGTCCGCACTCGCCGCGTCGCGGCGCTCTCCGGCATGCGGAATTGAGAAACAAGCGATGGGGGAAGCTCATGCAAACGATGCCAAACGGCAAAGCCAAACCGCGCTGGAGGAAAATTTGCCCGACGAATGCCTGGGGCAATCGCCCCAGTCACCCGGCTACGCACGCCGCCGACCTACTTGATCGAAACGGTCGCGCCGGCTTCCTCCAACTCGGCCTTGAGCTTGTCGGCATCTGCTTTCGACAGTCCTTCCTTGACCTTGCTGGGGACGCCCTCGACCAGGTCCTTGGCTTCCTTCAAACCGAGGTTGGTCGCCTGGCGGACCACCTTGATGACGCCAATTTTCTTATCGCCGAAGCCTTCCAAGACGACGTCGAACTCGGTCTGCTCGGCCGCCGCGGCCGCGCCGCCACCCTCGCCGCCGCCGGCCGGGCCGGCCATCATCACGGCGCCGCCCGCAGCCGGCTCGACGCCGTGCTCCTTCAGGCAATCGCGAATTTCAACGAGCTCCTTGAGCGTCTTGCCCATCAGGCCTTCGACGAAGCTCTCGGCTTCCTTGGAAAACGATTTGGCCGGCGCCTCGGCAACTGCTGCACCCTCGGACATGGGAAACACCTTTCTTCGTAACAATCACTCGACGGAATGCGGAATTGAATGCTAAACGTTTCAGCTAGTCGCTGCCTTCACGGAACCAGGCCTACTAAGGCATTGGACCTTGATCGCCCGCTGCGGGCGAATTGAATCGACTCGAGCGGGGCGGATCAGCCGGCCGCTTCTTCTTTCTCCTTCATCTCGATCAGTTTTTCGATCTGACTGGCAATCTGCTGGGCAGGGCCGGTGAGCTGGCTGGCGAACTGGGCCGCCACGCCGGTCAACTGGCCTGCCACGAGGCTCAAGAGCTCGGGCCGGCTGGGCCACTTGCTGACGGCGGTAACCTGCTCGGCACCGAGCGGCTGACCGTCCATCACGCCGCCCTTGGGCGAGAACGGCTCGAACTCCTTTTCCCCGGCGATTTTGACGACTTCCTTGGCCAGCGCGATGATGTCCTCGCCGCCCCAAACCACGGCCAGCGTGCCGGCCGCCGTCTCGAACGCCGGCGCGAGGCGCGTCCCCTCGGTCGCCCGGCGGGCCAGGCTGTTCTTCACCACCAGCAGGTGGATGTTCTTCTGCCGCAACCGCTGACGCAGGGCGACATTCTTGTTGTTTTCCAACCCGATCACGTCGACCAACAGCGCGTCCTCGACGCCGTCGAGCCGCTTGCTAAGGTCCTGGGTGATCAGGTATTTGACGTATTTGCTCATATTTGTCGGGCTCTCGGCTGTCGGATATCGGCTGTC
>CAZHIV010000547.1:0-7105 GCA_964532675.1 uncultured Planctomycetaceae bacterium | reverse complement strand
TTGGGAACGTCGAGGCTGAACCGAACCTGGCCATTCTTCAGCTCTCCTTCGCCCATGTGCCTCTCGTCCCCGCGCGACCAACCGTCGCCTGGCAGTCCGCCGACATAGGCAACGGCGCGAAACTTCCTGTCGCCCAAGGCGACGACTTGAATGGCGATCTTTCTGTTACCCTCGTCGGAATCGTGCTCGCCGACGTATTCGCCTTGTAATTTGTAATCGATGCCGGCGTCTTCTGTCGCCGTGACTGCAACGGCATTGGGTTCGGCGGCTGTGAGGCAGGCAGCCGGTGCGACAAGACAGAGCAGATTCAATACGGTTGCGGTAACTCGTCGCATGGCGATCTCCGGCAGAGTTCTGGGTCTGTTCGTCATTTTGACCCAGAATGGGGAGCACCGCAATCAGCGACCGCCGCGACAACCTGCGTCTCGCCAAGTAGCCGTTTCGCGACGCAGTTGCCCGCCGCAGCCGATCTCCAGCGGTTGGTTGTTGACGAGTGTCACGCGTCAACGCATAGCCGGCACTCGCGAAGGTATTCGGCGTCGTCTCCCGCATCCGACCGTTGCCGCAAGTAACACAAGCCATACGCTGGCCGGCTCAGGCACCGAACTGTGGGATAAGGAGGATCCGCTACCGGACGATTGGCCGAAATTGCTCACCCAGTCCGTGTACCCCTGCGCACCACCGTAAGCGTCCGGATCGCTGCGCCACAGCGCGTAATCGGCGGCGTCGACGGCGCCGTCGCCGTTGTGGTCGCCGGCAAGCCCCACGACTTCCACGATTTCCCCAACAATAACGCTCGTGGTGACCGCATCGCGATACTCAAACTCGAGGCTACCGAGCGTGCCGGTCAGGTGCTTGAAAACGTTTCCTAGGCCGACCGACTCATCGGGATCGAACACCGAGCTGCCAAGCAAGAATGACTCGGAGAGAACACTGTCATTCGATCCGCCCGCCTCATCCCAGGTTTCCCCTACACCATCTCCAGCAATTCCACCGGGATCGGGGCCGTCGATGGCGTCGTATTCCTGGTCGCTCAAGCTATTCCAGTTGTCGTATTCCAGTGAGTCGTCACTGCTGGTGATACGATACCAGTCGATGTCGAAGGTCGACGAGGTATCGTTCAGGATACTAACGGCGCCAGTGGTGGTGTTAACTTGGAGCTTCAACTTATCAACGGCGGTAAGCGGGCTCACGTCGGTGAGGTAAATGCGGTCGATATCGAAGAATTCACCAGGATCGCTGAAATCGCCGGTGGCTCCGAAGCGGATCGAGTTTCCCTCGCGAATTGCGGTGTCGCCAATTTTTTGTCCCAAATCTCCCGTGCCACCCGCCTGGAACGACGCGTCCCCCTCTCTGTAAAACAGCGAATATCGATTCAGGTCTTTATCGAGCTCCAAGACCATGGTAAACGGATCGGTTTGCACGAGCGGCAAGCCACTGACGTTACCGATATTCGTGGATCCGGTTCCCAGAGCGGTGGCCGCCAGTTGAAGATTTCCGGCGCTGTCCCGGTTGATCTGCATCTGCGCAGTGATCGTGCTGCCGCTGGGCGGCATATTGTCGTTATCGAGAAAGGCAAAGCGAACCACGGCATCGAGGGCTGACGCGGTAGTCACATAGTTCCAGCCGGCGATCTCCGCCACCAGCCACGCTTTGCCCATCGTCGTGTTGTCGATGTTGGCGATGTCAATATGAGCGGTGGCGAGCGCCGTCGAGGTCTTGCTGATTCGAAAGGAGCCGTTGTTCACGGCCGACGGATCCCAAGAAGCCCCACCGAGAACCCAAGTGTTCCCCGAATTGACGGAGTTCTCCGCGTTGTCGAGCGTGGTTCCGTTGGACTCGCCGAAGAGAAAATCTTCGAGGATGGCGGCCTGAACCGGTGGTGCGACTACGGCCAACACGGCCACGACCGCCAGGGGCAACAACCTGATGTGGAAAGTGAAGATATTCATGATAGTTCCTCGAACGTTTTGACGTGAATCAGGATGATATCGGCAGGCACGGCGCATGGAATTAGTCAACTCACTTACCGCCGAGAACTTTCGCGGCGAACGGTCGCTAACCCGACTGCCACGAAGCAGGCCAGCAGGAAGGAATTGGGCTCCGGAACGCCGGCCAACATGGCATCGAATGAACCGCCGCCATTGGCAGCTTCGTAAGCATTTTTGAAGAGTCCAAAATCCACAACGCTGTTGATTCCGTCGCCGTCCAAGTCGCCGCGCTGGTAGGCTTCGGCGAGGCTGTATGAGGAAAGATCCTCTTCAGCATGGGAAATGAAAATGAGCCAATCGTCCTCGTCGATTTCGGTGTCGAAATTCAGGTCGCCGATTGCCCACTTGGCGCCGCCGTTGCCGGTGAAATTTACGTCGACCGTGCGGGTCGCCCCGCCGGCCAACGTCAGCTCCATGCGGATGTCTTCAAATGGGCTCTGAACCCAGGTTCCCGGGGCGGCGCCCGGAGCGATGTCGAACTCTACGATTTGGTTGATCGCCAGTGCGCCGCCGTCGCCCGGTCCGCCGGCGAGCATCGATTCGCTCAACTCAAAGGGAGTGGCCGAATCGATCCCCCAGTTGTCATCGCTGTCCACGTCGCCGCCGCTGTTGCCGTCGTAGTGATTGGTGACGGATTTCCATTGCGAAGCGTCGAGGGCGCCGACGTCGGAAAGTATGGAAATGCCCTCGATGGCGGAGATCGCCGCGCCGGAAGTGTTGGTCAGCGTCATCGCGCCGGTGTCGCGGTCGACCTCGAGCGATATCAAGTCGGTGAACGGGTTGGTATCGGTGACGGCGAAACGGTTGATGTTGAATTGCTCGTCGATGATGTCCGGGAAGAAGTTGGTGCTTCCAAAGTTGTTGTTGACGGCGAAGCGAATGGAATTGCCGTCGCGAACGCGGGAGACGGCTCCCAGCCCCAGCACCTGGCTCGGATTCGATCCGTCCTTGTAGAAGACTTCGAAGCTCTCCGAGTCCTTGTCGAGCGCCAGGACGACGGTGAATGGGGCGGTTTGCTCCGTCGGCAGGGGGACGACGTTGCTGATATTGGCCGCACCGGCCGTGCCGATCGCCGTGCCCGTCAATTCGATGCCGCCGGCCGTATTTCGCCCGATCTGGACTTGCGCGGTGATCACGTTTCCGTCGATACCCGTGTCGTCGTCGAGAAAGGCGAAGCGGATTTGCTCCAGCGCCGCGTTGTCGAAGCCCGTGAACTTCCAGTTAGCCATCTCGGCGACGATGTAGGCCTTGCCGCTGGTGATGTTGTCGATCTGCAGGTAGTTGGACGACAAGCCCGTAAAGTCCTTGATCACACGGTACGATCCCGAGGCGACGGAGGAGTCGCCCATGTTCGGGGATTCTGTCCAAAGGTTGGCCCCATTGATGGCATTGGCGGCGCTCGCCAACGGCGTCCCGTTGGCGTCGTTGAACTCGAAGAGCTCCAAGTTGGCGGCGCGAGACGAACCGGTGAACAGGGCGGCTGCAGCGAGCAGCAGGACGCCCAGGTGCAAGCGATGCATGTTGCTTCTCATAAAGGTTTCCTCCCATGGATGTTCGCGAACGAGGTCGCGCGATCATGTCGAGAAATAGCACTGTGGTTGCGCCATAGCAGGACGCCGAGCAGGGCCAACAGCGAGGAACTGGGCTCGGGCACGCCGGCCAGCATGGCATCGAACGAGCCGGCGCCGTTGACCGTGATATACGCATTCTTAAACAGCACGAAATCCAGCACGCTATTGACGCCGTCGCCGTCGAGGTCGCCCATGGCGTATCGCTCGATTTCGGTCAGGCCGGACATGCTCGTCTCGGCTCCGGCGATGAATTGGAGCCAATCCTGCTCGTTGAGTTGGCCGTCGGCGTTGAGGTCGCCGTGGAGATGGAAGACGTTATGCCAGGCGAGGCCGAAGTTGCGGCCCAGGGTCAAGTAGCGATCGATGTTCTCGTTGGCGGGGAAGACGGTTTCAAAGGTCGCCGAGAACTCGGCATTGAGCACGTCGCGGCCGAACTTCGCCCCAGTGTAGTCGTTGAGCGCAGCACCGCCGGTAATCACGGCCGGTTCCAGGCCCCTCAGGGCGACCCAGAACGGATCGTTCTGCCACTCCGGCAGGATCAGGCCATAGTGGTACGAGTGCGGCGACGGGTTCACGGTGGAATGGAAGTCGATCAGGTAATCGATGTCCTCGCCGGTGTCGAGGCGCATCGCCTCGCCGACAGTTTCGATGTCGGAAAGCGTCGGCGACGGTACGTTGGGGTTGAAGTAGTCGGGCGGGTTCCAGGCCCGATTGGGGTCGATGTTCACGCGCTGGACGGTGCTGCGGTTGTAGCCGGCGAAGCGGCCGTCCGGGTTGGCCATCGGGTAGACGTAGAACTCCGCGTAGCGGCGGAGCTGGGCGGCCGCCAGCTCGTCGCTGACCAGAAAATCGACAAGGCCTTCGAGCGTAAAGTTGCCGAGTGTTTCGTTGGAATGCACTCCGCTCAGCAGGACGATCTTTGCCTTTGGTCCAGTGACGGACGGATCGGTGATCTGGTAGCCGTACAGTTGCTTGGGCGTTATGTTGCGGCCGATGTCGTCGGTGCCGCCGGGCGATTGGCCAATGACGAGCGTGCCGTTGCCGCTGGCCGTCGGCGAGACCCAGGGACTGGTGCTGATCGAGCCGGTGTGACTCACGGCCCGCTGGTAGGGGTACGGCGGGCCATAGGCGACGTAGACCGAATTCTGCGAGAAGGCGCCGTTATTATTGAAGGAGAACGTGCCGGACGAGCGGTCGTTGTTGTCGAAGAACTCCCAGTTCGTCTGGTCGTAGCTGTACATCACGCGGAGGTTGTTCAAGCTGGATCCGCCGGTGGCGAAGTCGTCGTCGATTTCGAACGTTACCTGCTGGCCGTCAACGCCGTCGGCGCGGAAGTAAAACCACTTCCAGCTGCTGTTGTTGTAGTTGTCGCGGCCGATGAGGGTGACCGTATTGCCGTTCACGGAGGAGGCCACGCCGTTGATATGACAGGCAGTGGAAGGCGAGAGGCAGAGGGAGCCGTGGTCGAAATTGGCATCCAGCGTAATGACGGCCAAGCTAGTATGGGGCCGGCTGACGATGGCCAGCAGAGCCAGACATGCCAAGGCTGGAAGTCGTGATTTCGACATGGATTCTCTGAATTGCTCAGTCTGCTTCCGCCGCGTTCGTTCGGCGGAGATCCGCGACAGCCTGCATTGTACCGTCGGCGCGATAATAAACGGCACTTCCGCCGCCGAAATATGCCCCATTTCTGGGGTGCCGCTCGGGGTCCCAGCCCATGGCGGCCAGTTGCTCGTCGAACTCCGCGGGCGCATCCTCCTCGAGGTCGACGATGTTCGCCGCTTCGTCGGAGCCGCGCGGTCGGCGTACGTGGAACCGTGGGCGGTCAAACGCCTCGTCGGGCGGCGTGGCGAAATGCAGGATATCGGTCAGCAGTTGAAGCGTGGTAGTCGGAATTCGCTGGCCGCCGGGAATGCCCAACGCGAGCACCGGCTTGCCCTTTTTGGTCGCGATGATCGGAGCGATGGTACTCCGCTCGTGCTTGCCGGGGGCAATGTAATTACAGCCCGCGGGATCGCGGGTAGCGAAATTGCTCATGCTGTTGTTGAGCACGATGCCGGTGCCGGGCGCCACCACGCAGGCGCCGTAGTGATAGCTCAGCGATTGTGTGAGGCAAACGATGTTGCCCTCGCCGTCGGCCACGATCAGGTGGGTCGTGCTGGCTTCGGCTTCCGGCAAGATGTTGAGCATGGCAGCGTAGGCAGCGTGGGGGGTCGGCTCTCCCTTTTGACTTGTGGCGAAAGCGGGCGGCAAAGCTCGACCATCGAAAAGGAGACCCGATCCCGATTGGCTGTTCGCCGCATGGGCCGGCTCGGCCGCCTCGGCCTCCTGCCGAATGGCGCGAACGGTTTCGTCCTTAAAGAGCTCGCGCGCGTCGGCCACGGCGGTAGGCACATCGGCAACGGTTCGAGCAATTCGCGGATACACGGAGAGGAGCACGCGGCCGACCAGGTCGATATATTTCGGATCGCGGCCGTCGGTCGTGTCGAGAGCGGCGACGCCGTCGAGCGCGCGGAGGGTGGCCAGCACGGTGACTCCGCCGGTGAGCGGCGGCGGGCAGGAGTACACGCGGTAACCGTCGTACTTTACGACGAGCGAATCGCCGGAGCGCGGCTTGTAGTTGCGAAAATCGTCGCGGGTGAGCGGAGCGCCGGCCTTGGTGGCGGCGGCGACGAGGCGCTCGGCGATTTCGCCTTCATAAAACGCCTTGGGGCCGTCGGCGGCGATCAGGCGCAGCGTGCGGGCCAGATCCGGATTCGTGATCGTGGTGCCGATCGCCGGCGTCTGGCCGTCGGCCAGGTAAAGGCGGGTGGCTTCCGGGTCGCGGCTCAAAAGTTCTTGCTTCGGCCGCATCATCTGGTGCATCTTCTCCGAGACGGTGACGCCACGATCGGCCAACTCGGCGGCGGGCGCTACCAGCTCGTCCCAGTCTTTCGAGCCCCATCGTTGATGCGCTTCGTCCAGCGCGGCGACCAGGCCGGGCACGCCAACGGAAGTGTAGCCGTAGTAGCGCTCGCTCTGCGGGCGGTCGGCGAAGGCGGCGGCATCTACCGATTCCGAAGCGGCGCACATGGCCTCGATGGCCACGACGCGGCCCGTCTTGCCGTCGCGAAACAGGAGCATTCCCTTGCCTCCGATGCCCGAGGCGTACGGCTCCGCGACGCCGAGGCAAAGGGAGGTGGTCACCGCCGCATCGACGACATTGCCGCCGCCGCGAAGCACCGCGAGGCCGGCGGCCGTGGCGTCGGGATGGCCGCTGACGACGACGAACCGCTCTCCAACGACCGTCTGCTGGGCAAATGCTGCAGCGGCTGCCCCGATGACGAGTCCCACGAAGAGCACGACTAGAGTGCCGTAGCGAGTGGTGTGCCTCATCCTGTCTGTCCGCGCCGGTGCCGCGCCGGCGCGCCATCAATAAAGGGGGGCTTCACGCCAACGTGAAGCCCCCAGGGTGCATTTGCCTGGATGTATGGTTTCCTTAGCTGCTGCGACGCCGAAGGCTGAGCATCAAAACGGCAGCAAGGCTGGTCAACGCGAACGAGG